>JALZUU010000027.1 GCA_023300665.1 Saprospiraceae bacterium
TTAGCCAACTGACTGTGCGCAATAAAGTAGATTCGTTATTGGATTTTATTTTCATATAATTTCTAAAAAACTAAATGAAATACCAGGAAAAACAGCCTGCAGTTCTTTCTTGGCTGTGATTAATTGAGTAGGACTAGAAAAACGCACCGCAAAAGAAACCTCAGATATTTGTTCATCTTCATCTAATCGTCTAAGCTCTAGTTCGCTCGCATACTTTTTTAATAACTCTATGGCTTTTTCAATGTCGTTGTCTTTTTCTTGTCGAAATCGAATAATTAGATTTTGTAAAACCTCAGTAGTCTTTTGCCGATTGATTAATACAATGACAATAGAAAGAAAAAGAGTACCGATAATAGTAACTAGGACTTGTCCAGCACCAATTCCTAATCCAATGGAAATTACGATAAAAAAATAGGCAAGTTCTTCAGGTTCTTTGATGGCTGTTCGAAAACGCACAATCGATAATGCTCCAACCAAACCAAGGGATAATGCCAGAGATCCTTTTACAATTGTAATGATGATCATGGTAGTTAAACTAACAAGGACCAAAACTCTAGAAAGTGCTTTACGGTTAGATAAACTATTACCGTACTTTATATAAAAATAACCGATCAGTAAGGAAAGAATTACCGTCATTATTAATTGTATCAAAAATGGAAATACCTCAACTGGTTGATCAGTTCCACTAAAAAGGGCTTGTAAAAAGTCTAGTTCTTTATTCATAGAAGTTTGCTCAAATTTTCTGCTAAGTTAAGACTTTTCTTAGTGAATTTATCAGACGATGTAGTAATAAAATTCAACTATAAATACATTGATACAATTAGCTTGAAATGTAGACTAAAATGTTGTTGGTATACAATAAAAAGCCTTTTGTAACCATATATGAAATATGATTAATATTTTTAAATATTAAACTTGTTTTAAATATATTATTCCTTTATCTTCGTATTTGGAACCTCAAAAAACCAATATTAAGTCCCGCTGATTTCTAGTCATGAAAAATGACTGGATTTAGGCTATTTAGCCACGAAATACTATACAAAGATGCTTAAGTTTAACACTAAGGTACTGATTACGCTATTCCTATTTCTAAACACTTCGATATTCGCTCAAGAGTATCGAGTGCAGATTGCTGCATTTCCTGAACAAGTTCCATTCACGCATTTCCTTTTTTCCGGAATCAATGATGTTTACGCAAACGTAGACCAAAACGAAATAAATCGATATTATCTAAGCGAAAACTTCTATTCTTCTCAAGAGGCAGCCGAAGCAAGGAAAATGCTGGTGAAAAGAGGTTTCAACAACGCTCAAATTATTGATTTAGTAAAGGAGAAATCACTTTGTACCGCTAATGATCCTGCTGCTGAACAAGGAGCTATTTATACCAATATTAATACAGAACATCTCTATATTCGTCATTTTTATTTCGGTTTTGGAGAATCTAAGTTGTCAGTTGAATCTAAAAGACAACTCAATAAAATTCACGTAAAATTAAAACGAAACCCTCAGTTAAGAGCTTTTGTCCAAGGACATACAGATGCTAGCGGATCACCAGAGTTTAATCTAGCACTCTCCATTCGCCGAGCTAGAGCGGCTAGAAATTACTTAGTAGCAAAGGGTATCCATTCTGGAAGAATTGATGTGAAAGTCTATGGTGAGTCAGCACCAGTAGCAATTAATATTGGAGTGGATGGTACAGACGAACCTGATGGAAGAAAATATAACCGTAGAGTGGTAGTCGTACTAATTGACCAACATGGCGAGGTGGTTAACGATGTAGAACGGATGCGGGATGTTCCAGGACATTTACGAATCAATAAACAAACTTTACGTCAACAATTAATTTATGCGGATCTAAAGCGGTAATATCTTGTTGATTTTCAATCCGATATCCAGAATCTGGAAAATAGCGTAACTTTTGTACGGACTTGGCTAACATACTCGTCCCTGACTGCTCAACTAGAATACTATCAACAAGGTTTTTAGAATCATAATGAATGATCAGGCTTTTTGTCCTTAAATCATTCGTAATATTTCTATAAACCAATTTTTTTAACTGACCAGTTTTATAAAAACTGCTATCAGCTTCGTAGCGATCCAACCAGGCAACTTTATTGATATCTGCAGCTACAAAAAGTTCTGTTTCTGTTTCTAAATCAAAATTTTCTAAACGTTTTGTCTCTGTTACTCCATCTAAAATAATGGTCTTTTGCAGTTTTTTCACTTGATCTTTTTTATCTGCTAAATCCTTTTCTATAAAGTCAGATAAGTCAAAAAAACCATTTGTTGCAGGTGGATTTATCTCAGTTGAAACACAAGCACTGCAACTAACAAGGGTGAGTAAAATAAAGTACTTAAGCATTTTTTCTTTTTAATAAATCATTTCCAGTCATTATTTCTGGCACTTTAATATCTAACATTCCGAGAATGGTAGGTGCAATATCTGCTAATTTTCCGTCTGATAGGGAAATATTATCCGCTCTTTTACTTACGTAAATACAAGGAACTGGATTGGTTGTGTGAGCGGTATTGGGAGAACCATCTGGATTTATCATTACATCTGAGTTTCCATGATCCGCGATAATAAGTACTTGGTAATCGTTACTAAGTGCAGACTGAACAAGATTTTGCAAACACTCATCTACTGTTTCTGCTGCGGTGATAGCAGCCTTCATGTCACCGGTATGTCCAACCATATCGGTGTTAGCATAGTTAAGACAAATAAAGTTTGGCTGATAATTTTCAATAGATTGCATGATCTTTTCTGTAACCATATGTGCACTCATTTCTGGTTGCAAATCATAGGTGGCCACTTTAGGTGAATCGACCATTAATCGGTTTTCACCCGGAAAAGGAGCTTCTTGGCCTCCAGAGAAAAAGAACGTTACGTGTGGATATTTTTCAGTTTCTGCTATTCTAATTTGAGAACAATTTGCCTCCGAAATTATTTCGCCAAGCGTTTGTTTCAGGTTATCTTTCGGGAAAGCTACTTTTACATTTTTAAAGTTTTCGTCATAACGAGTCATCGTAACGTAATACAATGATAATTTAGACATTCCAAATTCTGGGAAGTCCTGCTGCGTTAAAGCTTCCGTAATTTCGCGTGGACGATCGGTTCTAAAATTATAAAAGATGACTACATCGTCCGCTTGAATTTTACCAATAGGTTGATTATTTGAATCTACACAAACTAGCGGTTTGATAAATTCATCCGTGATATCTTCCTGATAACTCTTCGTTACCGCAGCAACAGGATCTTTCGTAGCAGTACCCGTCCCATTTACCATTAAATCATAAGCTAATTTAATTCGTTCCCAACGTTTGTCTCGATCCATCGCATAGTATCGACCAATCACACTGGCAATCTCAATAGGCTTACCTTTTAGATAGGTTTCTAAATCACTTAAGTAACCACTACCGCTTTTGGGGTCTACATCTCGTCCATCAAGAAAGGCATGAACATAGCTATTTTTAACTCCTTTTTTTTCTGCAATATCACATAATGCTCGTAGGTGACTGGTATGTGCATGTACTCCACCGTCAGAAAGCAATCCTATAAAATGAACCGATTTGTTATTTTTATTAGCATAATCCATTGCCTCTGAAAAAACAGGATGTGTATAGAATTCTTGGTCTGCAATAGACTTATTTATTTTAGCGAAATCCTGATAAACGATTCGCCCTGCCCCAATATTTAAATGTCCTACTTCTGAGTTTCCCATTTGGCCTGTAGGCAATCCAACCTCCTCACCATAAGTCACTAAGGTACTATTGGGGTAATTTTTGCATAGATGGTTTACAAACGGTGTATTGGCTTGTGCTAGTGCACTTGTTTTATCATCTGGACTGATCCCCCATCCGTCGAGGATTACTAATAATGCGTGTTTTTCGCTCATATTTTTTTAATAAAGACTATTTCGAAGTAGATAAAAGCTACAAAGGAGCTAGTAATATTTTGAACAATTAGAGAGTTTTGGTAATATTTTGATAGGAGAAATCGTTTGTTAAAAGACTATTTCAGCCCTAAAAGTAGACAAAAAGGAGGATTCTCCTGTTGGAAATAGTACATTTAGGAAATAATTAAGAGAAAAAGAGGTGACGAATCCACCTTATTTTCGTTTAAATAGGTAAGTCTAGCACTTAATTTTTGTTCTAGGGATGCTTAGAACACTCACGAAAACAATAATGATGAAATCAATTATTTTTTTGATGCTTTTTACTCCGGCAATGATTGCCGGTCCCGCTAATTTAGCGAAGATAGCCAACGCTATTAGTGCTGGAGACGCAGTTGCTCTAGCTGATTATTTTGATGAAGATGTTGAAATGACCGTTTTAGATGAGATTAACTTATACAGCAAAGCGGAAGCACAAACTGCTGTAAAAGATTTTTTCACTAAAAATGCGCCTAAAAAATATACCCAAGTACATCAGGGGGCTTCTCAGGGAGCGGGCGGACAATACTGCATCGGTGTACTAGAAACGACGGCGCAAAAATTTCGCGTCATGATTTATCTAGAAAAAGTAGATGGAAACTTTTTAATCAAAGAAATTAAATTCGAAGAGGAATAAACACCTCTTTTAAGCATACTTTAAAATCCCGGGAGCAGTTAAATCTGCTTTCGGGATTTTTCTTCTACTCCATATCCAAAAAGCGCAAAATCGTATTTGGCTGGATCATTGGGATCAAAAAGCCGAAGTTGCTCCGTTAATTCTACCACGGTTCGCCAGTCTCTTTGTTTTCTTTTTATCAAACCAAATTTTCGAGCGATCCGCTCTACGTGTACGTCTAATGGAATCATTAACTGAGATGGCTTAATGGTATTCCAAATACCAAAATCTACGGCCATTTCGTCTTTTCTAACCATCCACCGAAGAAACATATTTAATCGTTTACAAGTGGATTTTCGAATGGGAGTCGCTACATGTTTACGGGTACGTTTTGGACTATCAGGTAGATTGAAAAATAATTCATGAAATCCAGAAAGGGCAGGGGAGATGTCGGGACTATCAGCTTTTATAAATTGAGAGAATCCAAATTCTAGAGAATTATGCTGGCGATAGTATTGTTGAAAAAATTCTAAAAAATATAGTGTATCCGTTGGTTGGAAGGTTCTATGTTTGAAATTCAAAAAAGGCTTACGTTCTTCTTCGGTGTGATTCAGAATAAATTCATAAGGGCTTTCGCCCATCAGACTAAAAAGCTCCGTTGCTTTATTGATGATTGTCACTCTTTGGCCCCAAGCAAGCATAGAAGTCCAAAAAGCGGTGATCTCTATATCTTGAAGGCGGGAATAACGGTGTGGAATACTAATTGGGTCGTTTGTGATAAAACCAGGAACATTATAGATTTTGACATATTGATCGAGAAGTTTCTTTAGTTCCATGGAGGGTAATTGTGAAATATTGTTTTTTAGCTGGGAAAATGCTTATTATTCGGTGAAAGGAGTCTTATTTTTTGGTGAGCCAACAATTATTTGTAGTTTTGTTGAATAATTTTTTAAAACAACTCTTATGACGGCTACCTTCACATACACCTTGCTGCTTGCTTTTATTTTATTAGGTAAAAAAGCATTTAATAAATTTAACCGATAGCCATATCTTAATTATTGGGCTTGCGATACCGATCTAAGTTCAATAATCCCATTTTCTGCATAAAATGCTGCCCTGAAACCCTTAACACGCCCATTCCATATTTGGCACTCCGCCGAAAATTAATCGAAGAAGCTTCCTCAAAATATTTAGTTGGACAAGTGACCTCTGCAATTTGATAACCGTGGAAAATAATCTGCGACAACATCTCATTGTCAAAAACAAAATCATCGTCGTTGGCATTAAAATCAATACCCTCTAAAACTTCTCGACTAAAAGCTCGGTAACCAGTGTGATATTCTGATAGTTTATAATTGACCAATAAGTTTTGTGTAAAGGTTAATAACCGATTTGCTACAAATTTATAGAAAGGCATTCCACCTGCCAAAGCTCCCTTTCCTAAAATTCGAGAACCTAAGACTACTGGAAATAAATTTTCTCCAATAATATTTACCATCGAAGGAATCAATAAAGGGGTATACTGATAATCAGGGTGAAGCATAATGACAATGTCACCGCCTATTTCCAATGCTTTATTGTAAAGGGATTTCTGATTACCACCATATCCTTTATTATTTTGGTGAACAATCACATGGTCGATACCAATAGAACGTGCCAACTCGCTAGTATTGTCCTTACTGGCATCATCGCAGAGAATTACCTTGTCGACCAAGTCAAATGGAATCTCTCGGTAGGTTTTTTCAAGGGTAAGCGCTGCGTTATAGGCAGGTAGCACAACCACTACTTTTTTACCTTTATACATGATTTAATTTATTCTTCTTCGGACTTAGCTGGAGCTTTTTTAGTTTTCTTTTTCTCCTTTACCGCTTCTTTTTTTTCATCTTCAATAGAGAGTAACTTACGCTCATTCAAAAAGTTGAACCATTTAATTACCTTCTTCATATCACTCAAATAAACTCGATCTTCATCGTAGTTTGGTAGAATTTCCTTGAAGTAGCTAATCACTTCAGCTGGTTTAGAATTATGTGGAATCGGAGCAACCGTAGCTGATTTGTTGATCATTGTTGTAAAAATCGTATCTAACTCTTCCGTATCTTCTTGCGTATAAATACCAATAGAAGCCAATGGAGTAAACTGATGTTTACGTGCAGAAACAAATTTTCTTTTTCCACTATCTAGGTCTTCTACGATTAGTCCGTTACTGCGATTAGCAGCCATTTTATATACGCCAGGAAGGCCACTCACTGCTACAAAATCTTCGAGATTCATTATTATTTCTTTTTGATGTATTTTATGGAATTAAGTCTGTGTAATTTAGAATTGCAAAATTACGAAAACTAAAGGGGTTAATCGCTAATCTAGAAGCCAAAATTGGACTTTGAGCTTAGACAAGGGCTAAAGACCTCGTAGATATTGGAACTTATTCTTTTACCTTTAGCGTTCAAGTGCTAATCTAAATAATTATCAATGAACAGCGAATACCCAATACTTTCAACGAAAAGATTGATGCTTAGGTTACCTACTCTAAGCGATCTATCTGATATTGTCCAACATGCGAATAACCCTAAGATCGCAGATGCTACTGCAACGTTACCTTATCCATATCATAAGAATGATGCGGTCTTTTGGATCAATATGGCAGAAGAAGGGTTTAAAAATAAAGAAATCTACATTTTTGGTATTGAACATCGAGAAGTAGGAGAATTGATCGGTGGAATTGGATTACACGTCAATGCTACACATCGTCAAGCAGAATTAGGATACTGGCTTTCCGAAAAATATTGGAATCAAGGACTGATGACAGAAGCTATAGCCAGTGTCATTAGTTTTGGTTTTGAAGAATTAGATCTGCGTAAAATTCACGCGGTACACTTTACAAAAAATCCAGCCTCAGGACGAACAATGATTAAAAACGGAATGGTACAAGAAGGTCTTCGTCGTGACCATGTATTGAAAGGAGATGAATTTCGAGATATCGTAGAATATGGGATTATTAATCCTAATCATTAAGACGCACTTCTAAAAATAAACCCCCAATCTCTAAGAGAAAGGGGGCGTTTATAATTTCTTTTTTCAATAATCTTAATAATCTAATAGAGTTGTTAATTTTTCTTTGAATCGTTCTATTGGTTGATACATTTTTTCTAGATCTTTAGAAAAAGGAATCGGTGTATCTAAACTACCACATCGAACAACCGGTGCATCCAAATGCTCAAAACAATGTTCAGAAATCCAAGCAGAAATCTCACCACCAATTCCACCCGTTAAACTGTCTTCATGCAAGATCAGTACTCGATTGGTTTTTTCTACCGTTTCTTGAATAGCAGAATAATCAAGTGGTATTAAGCTACGTAAGTCTAAAATTTCGACATCAATCCCCATTTCTTCTACAGCTGTTTTGGCCCAGTTAACACCTTGTGCATAGGTGATGATACTGGCGCGTGTTCCCGCCTTAACGACCTTCGCTTTTCCGATTTTGACCGTATAATAATCATCTGGAATAGATTCGGTCATACTTCGATAAAGTGCTTTATGTTCAAAAAATAATACTGGATTCGGATCTTCTAATGCAGCTAGTAATAATCCTTTAGCATCGTATGGATTAGAAGGATAAACAATTTTTAAACCTGGTGTATGAAAAAACCATGCTTCGTTGGTTTGTGAATGAAACGGCCCAGCACCCATTCCACCACCACAAGGCATACGAATAACAACGTCGGCTTTTTGCGCCCAACGGTAATGTAATTTTGCTAAATTATTTACAATTTGATTAAAACCACAAGTAACAAAATCAGCGAACTGCATTTCTACCATCGCTTTCATTCCTTTGATACTCAGGCCTAATCCGATTCCTACAATCGCACTTTCACAAAGCGGGGTATTACGAACTCTATCTTTACCAAACGCCTTTACAAAACCATCTGTAATTTTAAAAACACCACCATATTCTGCGATATCTTGTCCCATCAATACAAGATCATCGTGCTTTTCCATACTTTGCCGGAGGGCATCCGAGATAGCATCAATAAATCTTTTATCTGATTTTTTATTACTGTCAGGAGTTGTTTCAACAAACTCAAACGGTGCATAAACATCTGTTAACTCTTCGCTTAAATTTGGCGTAACTGCGGGTTCGTCTCCAGCAATTTTTAGAGCAGCTTCAATTTTTTCTTTATTTTCTTTTCGAATAGAAGCAATCTCTGCCTCTGTCAAAATACCCTCAGCTTCTAGCCAACGTTCATAATTATCTAAAGGATCTTTAGCACCCCATTCTTCCATTAATTTTTTAGGAACATACTTAGTACCCGATGCTTCCTCATGACCTCGCATTCGGAAAGTCTGACATTCAATCAAGACTGGTTCTGGATTTTTACGAAGATCTTTGGCGACTTTATTTATGGTATTATAAACCTCAAGAATATTATTTCCATCAATCGTCATAGACTTCATACCATAACCTTTACCACGATCCGCAAGGTGCGAACATCGGTATTGCTCGCTAGCTGGAGTTGATAAGCCATATCCATTATTCTCAATAACAAAAATAACAGGCAGTTGCCATACAGCAGCAACATTGAGTGCTTCGTGAAATTCTCCTTCACTAGTACCACCTTCTCCCGTAAAAGCTAGAGAAACTTTATTTTCCTTTTTTAGCTGATGCGCCAATGCGGTACCACCCGCTAAAGACAATTGAGGGCCAAGGTGTGAAATCATACCCACTACATGATAATCGGGTGCCCCAAAATGAAAAGAGCGATCTCTTCCTTTAGTAAAACCCATTGCTTTTCCTTGCCATTGAGCAAATAATCGTTCTAGTGGAATATTACGACTAGTGAAAACACCAAGATTACGGTGCATTGGAAAAATAAACTCATCAGATTCTAGCGCGAGCGTCGCACCTACTGAAATGGCTTCTTGGCCAATCCCCGAAAACCACTTACTGATTTTCCCTTGACGAAGTAGAATAAGCATCTTTTTTTCAATCATGCGAGGAAAAAGCATGCCTTTATAAAGGTCAATTAAAGTATCTTTTTTAATGCGGCCCTTTTTATATTTAAATACAGGCTTGATAAGATTGGACATGGTAGAATTATTAATTTGGTTGTTAAACAATGTCTAAATATATGCGACATGGCGACCGTATGAGGGCAGAGTCATGATCGCTAGATACTAGACCTTGTACGTAGTTTTTTAATTTCCTAGAATCTTTGTAACAGATTATAACTATGAGCCTACTCTAAAAAGTAAAGATTCTTAAATTTTTAAACATATGCAATGAATATGACACTTATAAAAGCTTTATGATAAAAGATATACAGGTTGAAAGACCTGTCTGCCGGCAGGTAGGTCTCTGCGTTCTCCCGCAAAGCGGGACAGGTCCTGCGAGAAAACACTTTTTGGAGTACGCTCAACTATTGAGTAGTAAATATAATAAAAAAGAGGGTAGAATAGGACTAACTTAAACTTTATGAATAGGCAATTTGGCTCAACTACTGACTAAAGATCAAAAGGAGGAACTAAACCTAAGTTAGCAACTGCTTTATTAAGCTGTAATTTGTTTCTTTTAATTATATGTTTATCGCGGTTAACCATAAATCGTGAAACCCATTTTCTAACGGGAGGTCGCCAGGATAGATTTTCTATATACAAAGGCATATACTTTTTTAATTTTTTTTCCAGATCTTTTTTAAAGGTAGGACTAGCTTTTGAAAGCATATATTCTGTATAAGCGATACCAGAAAGATGATGAATTATATCATCTCCAATTAATTTTTCTGACATGGTCCCTAAAACAGTATTGGAAGATGAGGCGGCTATTTCGCGAAAAGCGTCAATGGCACAGCCTTCATAACAAACTTGAAAAACCAGAACCTGTTCTTCTAAAGATTTACTTTCCCAGAACATATCTTCAAGCTCCATAAAATAAGGACTAAAGCCTTCGGCATGTTCAAGTCCATTTGCTAACCGTATCCACCCTTCTACATGCCGAGCTTCATCATTTACCATGGTTCTATAATACATTTTAGCTTCTTTATGCTCAGTTACTTCCAATAAATGTGTCGAAGCTTTCACTGCGAAAAGATCTGCTTGGAGTTGTTGCTGGACGATACTTGACCATAGAAGGTGCCATTTTTCAGTTTCAAAATGGGGAATTAAGGGTAAATTATCCCATGGGAGTTCATCTATATTCCATGTTCTTTTTTTCGCTGCATAATATAAACGGTTTAGTTGAAGTAAAGGGTCTTTATTGCTTGGTCTTAACATTAATTAAACTTTAATTGGATTTTTTTATCCTTGCATTTCTTACTTGAATGCAATTTTTTAAGATTAAACCTTTAATATAGGGTCAAAATTATACATCCTACCATGGTTAAATCTAGATAACCTAATAAAATGTATGTATCCGGACGGACGATGAAGCTTTTTAGTGCTTAAAAACTTTTTTAACCGAAATGCTTATAATATATTTTCGTCTTAATTAAATTTGAATTATATATGAATCGACAAGAAATTCTTCTACAACTAAAGTCAACAATCGAAAAAAACGTGGATAAGGAAGTTGATATTTCAAGCATTACCGAAAGTACTAATTTTATAAATGATTTGAATTTAGATTCTGTACATCTTATTAATCTACTCGTTGAAATTGAAGAGTTTTTTTCGATCAGTATAGAAGAGGAGAAATTAGATAGTATTTTTTTAATAAAAGATTTGGTTGATATTATAAGCGAAGCTGTTGAAGAAAAATAGTATTTATTTTTGATAATATTGTGAATATTAATTGGCTGCCATCTGTCTATTAGGGTTGTCGCCATTCTTTTTATCTAAAAAACTCAATTGGATGATTTTTATTTATCATTGATTGTTAAGTTAAGTTTATGTCTAATCGTATCGTTCATTCTACTTTTCGCCTGCTCAGTTCAGGGATTGCGTTACCGGGAACCTCAATTTCTAATGCAGCAATTATAGAGAAAATAGAAAAAATGGGCGTAAAGGAAGTACGAAACTTAAGATTTTTATCGCACCTTTTGGGAATAAAAACTAGGTATTTTTCAAGAGATTTTTTGAATCGAATAGAAACACCAAGAATAGAAGATACGAACCCTAAATTAGCTAGTAGAGCTATAAAAAAAGCCCTGCAAGCAGCCAATCTATCAGTCAAAGACCTAGGTTATCTGATTAGTCATACCACGAGCCCTCATACCCTTTTGCCTCCCAATATTTCTTGGGTATCAGATGAGTTGAATTACGGTGGTGTATATGCCGAATTGCGGCAAGCCTGTACGGGTTTTGCAAATGCCTTACAATTGGCATCTGGCATGTTATTAAACCCCAATAATCCGCCAGTCGGGATTGTGGGAAGCGAGACAGGAAGTGTTTTTTTTGACCCTTATAGCCTCAAAGAAAACAAGGAACAATTAATTAATTTAGCGCAAATGGGTGATGGGGCTGCCGCAGTTATTTTAGCTCCAGATAATGAAGAAGACGGAGCACGGATTAGCCATCTGTTTTTTGGCGCAGCTGGTCTTGGAAAAAAGCCAGGACTTTCGCGTGAATTTGGAGGCTCGTCAATGCCTTTTGACCAGCGAGGATTGGCTCAGTTTTCTCATGATTTTTTTTATGTAAAAGAAAACGGAATAAAGCTTTTTAAAGAAGGACTAAAAACGATTACTTCCGCTGGTATTGATTTAAATGATATACAGTGGATTATTCCACATCAAGCAAATGGTCGAATGGATGAAGTATTGGCACCTCTAATAAATATTCCAACTATTAAATTTTTTACTAGTGCTAATAAAGTAGGAAATACAGGATCTGCTTCTATTTGGATTGCTTTACACCAATTGCGAGAAAGTAAAAAATTGAAGAATGGAGATAAGGTCTTAATATTAGGTGCAGAAGCTACAAAATTTTTATACGGAGGGTTTATTTATCATCATTATGAGAATAAGATTCATTAATGATAATTATGGATTATCTAATAAAATTCTCACCGTTGCAAGTTTTGTTTTTAGTACCTTTGTTTTTCTATTTTAGTACCTTTTTTTTCATAAAATGCCAGAATGAGTGCTACATATACGATAAAGTTACCTCAATTTGAAGGGCCGTTTGATTTATTATTGTTCTTTATTGAGCGCGATGAGCTGGATATTAATGATATTCCGATAGCGGATATTACCAATGAGTTTTTGTTGTACATCAAAATGATGGAGTCTCTGAATATTGATTTGGCAAGCGAATTTATCTTGGTAGCGGCTACATTGATGCGGATCAAAGCTAAAATGTTGATTCCTCGTAAGCCAATCGATGAGGAAGGCAATGAAATCGATCCTCGAGAAGAACTCGTTCTGCGACTGATGGAATATAAGCGCTACAAGAGTGTCTTGGAAGAAATGCGTAAAAAAGAATCAGATCGTAGTCTGCGGAATATTCGAGGAAATACAACCAAAGATTTACGCAAAATCGGGGAAACTGCCTTAGTAGACATAGAATTAGAATCATTGACGCTTTATAAGTTGATGAAAACCTTCCAACGGGTAATGAATCGTTTGGAAGATAAAAAGAAAAAGGCAGTTCATAAAGTCTTTACTTATAACCAAACCGTTGCGGGTCAGCAAATTCAGATATTAGCTAAAATCAAACAATTTACACGGATTGATTTTGAATCTGTATTTGGAGATTGTCAAGACCGCATGCACGCAATCATTAATTTTTTAGCATTATTAGAATTAGTAAATCTCCAACGAGTGACCTGTATTCAGGGTGTAGGAGTAAATAATTTTTGGCTATCGGTAGGAGAAGAAACTCCTGTGATGAGCGGAGAAGAGGAATAATCTAATGTATCCTGTCCATGGTTTTAACAAAAACAGAAGAAGATTATCTCAAGGCGTTATTCTATTTAATTATAGAAAGCGGTAACGAGCGAGTGGGAAGTAGTCAGCTAGCTGAATATCTGGATATCTCTCCGGCATCGGTCAGTAGTATGCTAAAAAAACTAAAAGGTAAGGCATTAGTTAGTTATGAAAAATATGGTAAACTAGCATTAACAAAGGAAGGAGAAGGAATTGCTATCTGGCTGATACGTAAGCATCGACTTTGGGAAACTTTTTTATGTAACCATATGAATTTTAAATGGGAAGAAGTACACGATGTGGCCGAACAACTCGAACATATTCAATCTCCCAAACTAATTCTAGAATTAGATAAGTTTTTAGGCTACCCTGAAAAAGATCCACATGGCGCCTTAATTCCCAACCAAAAAGGAGAATATAAAATTACACCCAAAGTAACACTTTCCTCCTTAGCCGTCGGAGATCGTTGCCGCCTAACTTCTGTAAAAGATAGTTCTGTTTCCTTTTTACAATACGTCTCTAAAATCGGACTAGTACTGAGCAGTGAAGTATTCGTAGAAGAGATCCAAGGATTTGATCAATCTATGTTGATTGCTTTTGATGATAAAAAAGTAACGATCTCTAAAAAATTTGCCGATAACGTTTTTGTTGAAAAAATCGCTTAAACTTTTACCAGACATGATAATTCGAACTTCGTCCATTTTTGTTGTTTGCTGCTTATTAATTTTTGCTACCGCTTGTCAATCTGACTCGGCTAACACCACTGGAAAAAGCAGCCAACTAGATTACGAAATACTAGCCAAAGATTTATGTAATTGTGCCAGTGAATCTATCGCGCTGAATACAGAAATGAAAGGGTACTTAGACACCGGAGACAACAAAGCCTTTGATGCCACCGTCGATAAAGTACAAATCGCTTTTGATGGTGCAATCCTCTGCGCCAAGAGCGCTAAGAAAAAACAAACCGATCAAGCCATTGATAAAAAAAGACTCGGTTCTTCTCTCAAAAGAACCTGTGCTGAAATGCCACCTCGGCTGACCTTGGAGTTGTTGGATAAGGTGAAGTAAATCACTAAAACAATGTTGTGCTATTCTTTTACATTTAATTATTAGGTGTAATAATTTTTTCGACCTACTTTTAAGAAAAAATGTTAAAACATTGTTTTTTGACATATGATCACGCTTAAAAGAAAGGATATGAGTTTAAGAATATTTTTTTCGATCTTTATAATTATTCTATCAGCTCATCTATTAAGAGCACAAGTTGCCTTTCCTACCTTAGATGCACATTGGTGTTACGATGCGTTTACAGAGCTTTCTTTTGATCCATATCCTTATTGTATTAGTCCTAGTGAATTGGTTGAACTAAACGGGAAAACGTATTCGAAAATAAGTTATTATCCACATCCTAATGAGCAAGAGCAAGAAGCCCTATACCGAGGAGAAGGCCGAAAATTCTACGTAATACCTCAAGATTCTACTGATGAAATATTGATTTATGACTTTGATTTAGAAGTTGGAGATACTTTTGTTGCAACTTGGGGTTGGCAGATATGGGGAACTGAAACTTTAGAGGTGTGGAGTACCGATACCATTATTACTACAGATGGAGTCGCAAGAAAAAGAATTTCCTTACAAAATGATTCTAGTAGTGGGACATGGGTTGAAGGAATAGGAAGTGAGAATTGGATATTTGTTTACCCAGGTTACACAGTTTGGCTTGACGCTGGATATTTTGCTTCATGTCATTTTCAAGAAGAGGCCCCAATTTGGAGTGCATTTAGTAATGTAGAACTTTGTGATTTAGATGTACTTACGAGTACTTCAGAAATAAATTCAAGCTTTGATTTTTATCCAAATCCAGTTAGTAATATTTTAAATATAAATTCTTCAGAAATAAATATTGAGAAATTAAAGATTATTGATTTGTCAGGAAATACGGTTTATCAAGAAAAAATTCAGTCTCAGAATTATCATTTAGAAGTAGGAAGTATTCTAGAACCAGGAGTGTATTTACTTCAAGCATATGGTAGTGATGGATCAACAATCACCAAGAAATTTATTAAAATTTAATTCATTATAATTTTCCACAAAAAATATTCGTCATGAAAAGTTATTACTTTCTACTAATTTTTCTTTCCACCTCAACCATCCTAAATGCTCAACAGTTTAGCACCCAATTTTATTTTACCGATACCTTAGGAAATCAAGATACGGTGACGGTGGGGTTTGATCCGATGGCGACTTTGGGTATAGATGAAATGTTTGGTGAGGTAGATTTAAAAGAAGTTCCATTTGGGGATGAATTTGAGGTGCGAGTGGGACAAGTTGATCATGAAGATTTGGGATGTTTCCCAAACGATGGACCCTTGGATTTCCATAACATAGATAGTGATCAAAATGAATTAGTGATTAGAATAGGTGAGGCTGATTATAATGGGATTAGCTGCGAAAACGGAAGTTTGAATTACCAGTTTTTTGGAAAAACTACCTTTTTTATTAAAAATAAAGATCTCCCTATAAGAATCAATTGGGATATACAGGTGTTTTCAGAAATTTGTTTAAGTAAATCTTTTTTTACAGATTGGCATCCAGGGCTTTGGTTTGATGCGAGTTGTGGTAATAACCCATTTATAGAAGAAATAAGTGAAATAACAGAGTTATGGATTAATGAACCTACGAACATTCAAATCGTAGATCGTTCAGGAGACACACTCAGTATGATTCACTTAGCATTGTTGGACGGTCTGACATCCAGCACAGAAGCCCAAGAACTCCCCATCTTTCAAACCTTCCCAAACCCCGTCCAAGATCAATTGACAATCCAATTTCCAGATACAAAAAATCGCCCTTGGAAACTACTCAACATCAATGGACAAATAGTAAGAAAAGGTACATTCAATTCAGATACAGAACAAATACAACTAGAAGATATGACCAATGGTATCTACTTTTTACAAGTAACTGGTTTTAAAGTAGAACGTGTTTTAGTCGATCTAAGTCAGTAAGCCGTAAATATAATTCATGAATTATATCTTATGAGTCTTATGAGTGTGTAACAAATTATGGGAAGTAGTCTGTTTTTTTGCTAGTTGGTTGGTTTAGATTCCGCTTTAAGAAACCTAGCTTAGCACTTTGCTCACGCGCGGGTTTCGCAAAAGATACTGGGGTTTTTCTCTAGCTTCGCGGTTCACTCCCTCGTCGGGATCGGTCAGCTATCCACAAAATCTGCACATCAAAAAAATGCCATCCCATCCGCTTACGCGGTGCCTTCCCTCGCCGCATTGTCATGCGTCGCCCTCCTTTCAGTCGGGATCGGTCAGTTATCCGCACATCCATCAACCGCCCGCCACCATCCGCATCATCTCCGCACATAAGATCGCCGCATACGTCCCCAACGCATATCCCAGTACCGCCATCAAAACCCCAACCGGAGCCAGCGACGGACTAAATGCCGAAGCAACAACCGGAGCCGAAGCAGCACCTCCCACATTGGCCTGACTACCCACTGCTACAAAGAAAAACGGTGCGCGAATAATCTTAGCTGTTACGAGTAAAATGATAATATGGACCAACATCCAAATAATTCCGACGGCAAATAATCCTAGATTGTCAAGAACTTCTCCTAGATTCATTTTCATACCAATTGTTACCACCAACATATAGATAAAGATAGAACCCCAAGTAGAA
>JALZUU010000028.1 GCA_023300665.1 Saprospiraceae bacterium
GTACCTCGATCCCAGACTAGATTAAACTCTACGTAGCGACCTCGGCGAAGGAGTTGCCAGTCGCGTTCTTGGTCGTTAAATGGATAGTCTTTCCGCTTGGCTAGGATAGTTGTATAAATGGGGATAAAGCTCTCCCCTACGTCTCGGACAAAGTCAAAGCGATCTTCTTTTGTAAAACCATCTTTGCCATCGAGTCGATCGAAGAAGATACCGCCGATCCCTCTGGTTTCTTTTCTATGTTGAATATAAAAATAGTTATCTGCCCATTCTTTGAACTTTGAGTAATAATCTAATCCATGTTGATCACAGACAAACTTGAGTTTGCGATGAAAAAACTGCGCATCTTCATGTAAAATATAGTGCGGAGTAAGATCTATTCCACCACCAAACCACCAGGTTCCATCGCTGGTTTCAAAATACCGGACATTCATATGGATAATCGGTACCCAAGGATTTCGAGGATGTAGCACAATGCTAACGCCAGTTGCATAAAAATCTACCGCTCCTAATCCAAGGGAACTAGCAATGGCTTCGGGCATAGGGCCATGTACTGCGGAATAATTGACCCCGCCCTTTTCGATTTCTGCTCCAATGATTACTCTAGAACGTCCACCACCACCTTCGGGTCGATCCCATTGGTCTTCGCGGAATTTACCTTGTCCATCCGCCGCTTCGAGTGCCCCACAGATATGATCTTGGAGTTGCTGGAAGTAAGCAGAGATTTCGTTACGATCTGGTTTCATCTTAAGCTAGTTTTTCTTTTGCGGCAGCAACGGTCTTTTTAGCATTTCCAATAAATGCTTCTCCGTCAATAATTAAAGTAGGTCTTTTCAAAAAGGTATATTCTTCAGAGATTAAGCGACGATAATCTGCTTCGGTCAATTCTTGATCTGCGAGTCCCATGCTTCGGTACTTTCTAGAACGGCGATTAAAAAGAGCTTCGTAAGAACCTGCTAATTCCTTTAATTCATCAATCTGTTTTTTACTGATTGGCTTTTCTTTTACGTTTTGTTGGTCGAAGTCTTCGAGTCCGCCAAGTTCTTTTATGATGCGTTGGCAGGTATTGCAGGTGGATAGGTAATATAGTTTTCTCATAGGTAGTGTGAAGAATTAGTAATGGTTTAATGAATAATTAATAATGGCTCTTCTGGCGCGTTATTATTAAAATTAGGACTTAGGATAAATGGTTTTTAGCTTAAAATGTTGAAGTCCAATTTTGAATATCCAATAAATAAAAAAAGACCCGTCTGGTTTTCATCGTCGGTGACGATTTAACCAGACGGGTCCGTTTGTAATATTTTCGAGTTGCTGGGTTTTCTGTTATTGAGTTGTATAAACAAATCAATGACCTCCCGGCAGGTTCAACAACTAAACAATTTTATTTCTTATTTCCTTTTGCGTAATCCGCTAGGAATTTAGCTAGACCGATATCTGTAAGCGGGTGATTGAGTAGTCCGAGGATACTCTTTAGTGGACAAGTAACGATGTCCGCACCAGCAAGGGCAGATTCTACGATTGATTTTGAGTTACGAATAGAAGCCGCAAGGATTTCTGTTTCAAACTGCTGAATTTCAAATATATCAGAAATGGTTTCTATAAGTTGAATACCATCCCAGTTAGTATCATCTACTCGTCCGATGAATGGAGACAAATAAGTAGCACCCGCCTTCGCAGCTAGAATTGCTTGTCCAGCAGAGAATACTAGGGTACAATTGGTTTTGATACCATTGTCTGTAAAATATCGAATTGCCTTAACTCCATCACGGATCATAGGAACTTTCACTACGATATTTGGAGCAATTTTAGCCAGTTTCTTACCTTCTGCTACCATGCCTTTGTAATCTGTAGAGATTACCTCTGCACTTACATCGCCATCTACGATATCGCAAATTTTAGCGTAATGCTTATTAATTTTAGCGGTTCCAGTGATTCCTTCTTTAGCCATTAGCGAAGGATTGGTAGTAACACCATCGAGAATACCGAGGTCTTTAGCTTCCTTGATGTCATCGAGGTTAGCCGTGTCAATAAAAAATTTCATACTCAATTGATTGAAAAAAAAGGTGAAGGGAAAAAAGGGGTGAGAAATCATATCACACTGCTACGCGCTCCTACCCTTGCTGCATTTCTGCCCTGGGGGAATTCAGAGGGAGCTAGTTGTATGACCCTCACCGGCCGCAAAAATACTGTGATTTTGGAAAAAAGCAAGAGATTAGCAGGATTTATTTTGGAATCTAGCAAAAACTACAACGACCCCGTTGTCATTGCTGATAACGAGGTCGTTACTTACGTGTTTTTTCTGATTAAATATGAGGCTGGAATCCCACAGCCTAACTGCTATGGAATTTTTGGATTATACATGATTATATTGAATTAGGAAATATTCTTAGCAACCTCAAATAAGCAGCAGGTTGATCTGGATCCCAAGCCTCAAAAGAATCAAACTAAAAAACACGAAAATATTTTAAAGTAATAATTTTTTTAAGCAGCTTCAGAAGCTTCATCGATATCTCCGATAAACTCTTCGTCAGTAACCAATACGAATCCAATTGTTCCTAAGGCTATTACAACAGCAGCACCTAATAATGGGCTAATGGCGAATAGATTAAATAAGGTAAAGTAGAATGAAATGCCTAGAAGGGAAACAATGATTAAGGCAGAAATGCTGTAAAATGAATTTTTCATGGTATATGCGGTTAAAAATTACTAATCGGTTATGTTTTATATTCGATTGTATTGTAAAAAACGTGCCAAAAATAGTTAAACCACTTATTTTTATTTATAATTTTTATATTTAAAAAATTACTATTTAAAATACCAAGGCGCTGATTGTTGACCAAACAACAATTCAACGCCTTAATAACCTACCTACCAGCAGATAGAATTAGTCATATAATAACTAACTCCACAAAGGAGCTGGATAATTGGTCATTTCCGCCAACGCCTTCATGACCC
>JALZUU010000029.1 GCA_023300665.1 Saprospiraceae bacterium
CCTGTACTTCTGGGCAAAGTGATACTTTTTTTGAGACTTTAACAAACCATTCTAACCCAACCATTCCATTAGCTGTTTTAAAAGGTAAAATTATCAACTCCTCTTATGATGAAGGTGTAGAAGTAGAAGTCCTTCAAACGATTTGTGAAGATATTCAAGAAGATAAAATAACCATCAGTCTAACTATGTGTACCTATTATTTTAGTGACATCAGTAAACCCGAAATAGGAAAGGAATATGTATTTGCACTTCACAAGTATTTGAATAGCTTTAGTCCACCTGCTTGTGCGGTCTGGTATTTAGAAGTTGAAAATAACAAAGTAAAAGGAAAAATCACTTCTGATATTGAATCCATTGCTTATAATAAATTGAATAGTCTAGAAAATTGTGGAAATTAGGCTGATTTTTTCTCCTTAAAAAAGTATCTGTCTATTTCTCCAAACCCAACCGTTGATGAAATACAGATAAAAAACACTAGTCTTATAAATCATTTATTAAAACTAGAAATAAATATATTCGACACCTCAGGAAAACTAATTCAGACCAATTCAATACCAAACGGCATTTTACCAGAAGAAACTTGGACGATCAATTTAGAAAATTTCCCATCAGGCATATATCTTATCCAATTATCTACAAATAACAATAAAGGGGTTTTTAAAATTCTGAAGCAGTAAGGAGCATATTCAAAGTTTATTATTTTTGAAAGACTCCTACTCTAGTATCATTTTTACAAATTCCATATTAAAAAAATAGAAAAAATTATTATATTAACCTTTTCCAGAAAGAGTCTTTCTATTTCGTTACTAATTACTCAAAATTACTTGGCATTAAAAAAGGCTGTTATTTTTAGTTATTTCTATACTATTTATTCAAAATAAAAACACGCTATTTATGGTTTTCCAAAAGAAGATTAACATTTATTTGATACTATTTCTTTTTTGTGGTCTTATCTCGTTACTGGGCTGTGGAGAAGATGAAAAAATCGATGAAACGCCACCAGATATCGCCTGCGGGATGGAAGGTTTAATTGGAAAATTTAAATTAGATGGAGATGCTGATGATACAAGTACATCCTTAAATCAGGGTCAAATAATCGGTACCATCCCTGCTGTAGAAAATAGAAAAGAAGTTCCTAATTCAGCAATGTCTTTTAAAAACAATCTAGGTTATATTGAAATTGGAGATGTGGAAGAATTAAAAATTACGGATGCAATGTCTATGTCTTTTTGGATAAAACTCGATTCAGTTCGTACTAATGTTTGGGAATCAATAATAAATAAATGGAAAAACGAAGACGATGCAATCGAGAGCAGTGGATATTATTTTGGAGTACATGGAAATATCAGTACAGTACCAATATTGAGGTGGAGGGTGAATTTTTCGAGAATAGATGTAGGAATAGGGACACTAGATTGGACACATATTGTCGTAACATTAAAAGACGATATAATAAAATTTTATGGAGATGGAGTGTTTATCGATGAAAAAGAACTTTTTAATAGTTTAATGGATACAAACGTCCCCTTTAGAATTGGTGAAATTAGTGATGACTCCTTTCAAAGTGGATTTAATGGACTAATAGATGATCTATATATCTTTAACCGAGAATTAAGTGAGTCAGAAATATTGGAACTTTTTAATGAGTAAATCACGTAATGATTAATAGAATTATTAAAAAAAACGGTATCATTTGGAATGGTGAGCTTTTAAAAAGCCTCATCCTTATAAACTTCCTCTACCCCCAAAAACATCCTAATTCATCCTCACCCACCGTATCTAAAAACTCAGATAAATGCGTAACCTCTGATTTAGGTTCATATAACAACCATTTGCCATTACCTGGCATCCAGTAAACTTTCCAAATCTTTTTAGACTTTATATACTTTGATTTTGCCACTGGAATATGAAGTATTTCTTTTGGATTATCCCATCTAGGTCGAATCTCAAATATCTCGACCACTTGATCTTTATAAGTAGCTCCTAAATCAACTTGAGATCTAATTTCTTCTGGCGGGCGCTTTTGCTCAAGAAATTTTTGAATAGTCTTTTCTTGTAAATTATAGTTCATATTGTTTTCTATAAAAGGTAGTAGTTTATGTCTCAAAGTTAATAAAAAACATCAAAGTAATCTCTCCCACTCGCTCATAAAACCAATCTTTTAGAAATCCCACAAAAAAAGCCCGCCGACCAAGAGCCGACGGACTTAAAATGTCATAGATATGTTTAGAACTTGTCAATAAATAAAATATTATTTAATCAAGTCTATCTATACGCACCCGCTTCATTGGGTCTGCTAATTTTCACTAACAGATGCCTCCCCTACTTCGTCCTCGTATGTATACGAAGGAAGCCTGACGCGGCTGACAATATGCAAAATCTGTCTCGCCGTAAAGCGAAATCAATCCACGAATCAAAAAATCCGCACATTAATCAATCAACAAATTTGCACATCTATTCTTATCGCTTCATTTTCACAAAACGCTTACTAAAACGCTTACGTTGATCTACCTTGACCGTAATCGTATATAATCCAGCTTGGTAATCAGCTACATTAAAACGAATTGCAGTTTCTGGAATTTCGTCCAAGCTTACTCCATCCATCAATACACCCAGTGGGCTGTAAATCTGAATCTCAGCGCTACGTCCAGCAAAGTCAACTAAACTCAATTGTACTTCCGTCTCCGCTGGATTCGGGAATAAACCAATCGCAGTCAAATCAATATCGAAGCTAACTTTCTCTACGTTAGAATAACGGATTGAGCCATCTTCAAATACTTGACGGATACGGTAGAATCCTTCTCCTAAAGCAGGCTGGACATCTCTGTCTTCGTAATTAGTTACATTCTGGTTTTCATAACCGTAAGCATCTACCGTTTTCAATTCGGTGAAATCGATACCATCTACGGATCTTTCGATTACAAAATAATCATTTCGGTATTCTGAATTATTTACCCAGTTAAGTCCCACAGCGCGGTTCTCTTCACGAGCAAATAAATGTAAAAATTCAGTATCTGCTGCAATACTAAAAGTAGATCCACCAACAACTACATTGGTTTCTAAGACACAAACCTCTTGGTAACTTGCATCTAACACTCTTAATCTAACAAAGTAGTTACCTGGATCAACAGCTACTACTTGATTTTGGCAATCGCCAAAACAATTAATTACCGTACTCCAATTAGCTGTATTAAATATCTGAATTACGTTAGCTGGTCCACTTAATCCACTAATGATCAAACTACTATCAGCAGCCGTTGCGGTTGGATTACAAGCCCCAGCTATTACGCCAGCACAACTACAACCATCCGCACCAATTACATCTCCTGTGGTTTCTGCATTTCCATCATCACAAGCAGTTCCTGGAGCAGCAGGTAAACTAGCATTGTTGTCATCACAATCTTCAACGGCACAGAATCCATCATTGTCATTATCAGCAACCGGTGTTCCTACACAATTACAATTCTCATCAAATACATCACCTGTCGTACAATCATCACCATCGTTACAAACCGCACCCGTCGTACAACCATCAGGAATAACAACGTTTTGATCTAATAAACAAATCACATTATAATTGGCATCTCGAACACTTACTTGTAAAAGATAAGGTCCAGCAGGTAAATCAAAACTTGCAGGCGTAGGACAATTACCAAAGCAATTGACTACATCTACATAACCATTAGAAATATCTAATAATTTTACAGAATTAACCGCTCCGTTCAATCCAGTTACCGTGATATTTCCAGGGCTTAAAATAAAGCCTGGGTTACAACCTGTCTCGATTGGTGTTCCAGCACAACTACAGCCGTCCGCTCCAATCACATCGTTTTCTGTACTTGCATCTCCATCGTTACAAGCAGTACCTACCATTGCTGGTAGATTCGCATTGTTGTCATCACAATCTTGATCTGCAGGTATTCCATCATTGTCATTATCAACTACTTGGTTTGGACAATCTGATCCGATCAATCGAACCACTGAAATAGAATTTGATAAATCTAAACAACCTGCAAAATCTGCTAAGTTTGCGCCAGCCATAACACCTGTTATTTCATCTTCAAAACTTAGGCTATAGATCAGACAAGTTCCGCCTCCTGCACCTTCTAAATTAAATGGTGGCGCTGCTGGTAATCCTAAAATATTTTGTTCACTATCCGTAATAATCCATTGCTGGCTACTACCAATTGTTCCAGATAAACTAACATCTAAAGGATCTGCAATTCCATCATCTGCACAAATCGTTTGAGTTGTACTTCCGTTCAAAAATGCAATCTGTCCACCCGCAACTGTACAAGTAGCAATCGGAGTTCCAGCACAGCTACATCCATCCGCACCGACTACGTCATTCTCTGTATCTGCATTTCCATCATCACAAGCACTACCCGGTGTAGCAGGTACACTAGCATTGTTATCATCACAATCTTCCACTGCACAAATTCCATCGTTGTCATTATCAGCAACCGGTGTTCCAACGCAGTTACAATCTTCATCAAACACATCACCATCTGTGCATACATCACCATCGTCACACGACGCACCAGTCATACAACCATCAGAAATAGTGACGTTTTCGTTTAACTCACAAATGACATTATAATTAGCATCTCGAACCGTTACTTGTAAGAAATAAGGTCCAGCTGGCAAATCAAAACTTGCAGGCGTTGGACAACCCCCAAAGCAATTGACTATATCATTATAACCATTAGAAATATCTAATAATTTTACTGTATTAACTGCTCCATTCAATCCAGTTATGGTGATATTTCCAGGACTTAAAATAAAGCCTGGATTACAACCTGTCTCGATTGGTGTTCCTGCACAACTACAACCGTCCGCTCCAATCACATCGTTTTCGGTACTTGCATCTCCATCGTTACAAGCAGTACCTACCATTGCTGGTAGATTCGCATTGTTGTCATCACAATCTTGACCTGCAGGTATTCCGTCACCATCTTCGTCAATTACGAAGCCAGGACAATCAGATCCAACCAAGCGAATAATTGCAACATTGTTGGAAAGTTCGAAACAACCATCTAGA
>JALZUU010000030.1 GCA_023300665.1 Saprospiraceae bacterium
GATACTAGATCTTCTAACGATACTGCGTTTTTTAGTTTCTTTAGTATCCCTATTGTGACAGAACTTCCTTACGTAGCCAATTTTACGGATAATTCTGAAGGGTGGAGTGTGCAAGAGGATAGTCAAAATAACTCTTGGGAATTTGGTGTACCAGCAAATACTATAATCAACACAGCAAACACTGGTGTTAATGCTTGGGTGACGAATCTGGATGGGGACTATAATACGAATGAAGTTTCTTATTTCCAATCAGTTTGTTTTGACTTTACCGACATTACAGAAACACCAAGAGTTGCTTTAAATATTATTTTTAATACTGAAACGAATTTTGATGGTGGCTGGTTAGAAGGATCTATAGACGGTGGAGTAACTTGGGAGAAAGTTGGTGCTATGGGAACAGGAATAAACTGGTACAATGTAGATGATACTTTTACAGATTTAGGTAATGTATGGGCTGGAGACTCAGATGGTTGGGGATATGCGGAACATCCTCTTGATGGTTATGCTGGTGAAGGAAATTGCCGATTCCGGTTTGCTTTTTCTAGTGATGGTTCTGTTGTTAGAGAGGGTTTTGGAATTGATGATGTCCAAATTTCAATACCATTAAACAATGATTTGCAAGCTTCCTCAAGCAATAATACAGCCGATGAATTATGTGGTTCACCAATGGATGTGGTTATGATGACGATCAATAATGTAGGATTGGAAGAGCAAACAGATATTACGGTTTCTTACCAAGTAGGTAATGACCCCATAGTAACGGAAGATTTAACAGATGTTACGATTGCTCCGGGCGAAGATTTTGCCTATACTTTTAACACGACTTTTAACTCTAATATTTTTTCAACTGAGTTTATGATTCGTACTTGGGTTAATACAGGAATAGATGAAAATTTAAATAATGATACCACTAACTTCATATTTACTACCTCTACACCTGACCAATTACCGCTAGTAACTGATTTTAATGATAGCCAACTTCCTGAAGGCTGGGAAACAGAAGGAGGAACAGTTGCTGAAGGACATAATAACGGCTCACCAGGAATTTTTGATAATCTTTTTATTACAGGAAGTTCGTTTACTACGACC
Organism: Saprospiraceae bacterium; assembly: GCA_023300665.1. Lineage (GTDB taxonomy): Bacteria > Bacteroidota > Bacteroidia > Chitinophagales > Saprospiraceae > JALZUU01. The sequence goes on from JALZUU010000030.1 coordinate 1,090, forward strand.
ACAGGGAACGTTGGTCCAATAAACTCCGGTGATAGTCTTACTTTTGACTACCGTTATACTCTTTGGGTTGCTGGTGAAGTTGGACATGCATTGGATGAAGATTTTCTTATCGTAGAGATTTCAAATGATTGTGGAGAAAACTATACTACAGCATTTACAGTAGATGAATCAAATCACACAACAACAGCTGAATACACTAATCGAACAGTTGACTTGACTCCGTTTGCTGGAGAATTTATCCGTATACGTTTCCGAGCCTTGCATGGATCTGGTGATTATTGGATGGATTTGGATAATATTAATATCATTGGTTGTCCTCAAAATTTTGACCTTGCTGTTGAGATTGAAGAACCTGCTTCTGGTGGTACTGGTGATGGCTCTATCGGAGTTTTTCCACAAGCTGGAGCTGAACCATTTACGTATTTATGGAATACTGGCGAAACCAGTAATATCTTAACGAACCTTGACAGCGGCGAATTTTCCGTTACGGTAACAGATGCTAACGGTTGTGAACAGGTATTACCAATTAATTTATTTTCTGTAGGAACAGAAGACATTGAAGAACTATTAGATTATGCGTTATTCCCTAACCCTACCAATGGAATGACGAATTTACAAGTAGACTTCACTCGAAATGTAGATGTTTCTGTGCGTATTTCTAGCATGCTAGGCCAAACAGTCTACGAACAAAAAGCTTCTCAAACTCGCGCCTTAAACCAGCAAATCAACACCCAAAACTGGAGCCAAGGTGTTTATTTAGTACAAATTTGGGTTGATGGAAAAGGATATACCCGTAAATTAGTAAAGCAGTAATTTGCTATCTAATTTGAAGATATAAGTGTTAAAGTGGCTACTGTTTTAAAAAAACAGTAGCCACTTTCAATTTTACTCCTCTTTAGGCTGAACCTTTTACCCTGAAAAACTATTACACAGTATGGAAAACTATCAGAAAATAGACAAAATATGAAAATAGGAATTGTATGTTATCCAACCTATGGTGGTAGCGGTGTTGTGGCCACAGAACTTGGAAAAGGTTTAGCGGCAAAGGGTCATCAGATTCATTTTATTACTTATCGGCAACCGGCAAGGTTAAATGCCTTTCAGGAGAATGTTTTTTACCACGAGGTAAATGCAGCAGATTACCCTTTATTTGAGTATCCTCCATATGATACTGCCTTGGCCAGTAAAATGGTGGATGTGGTACAATACGAGAATTTAGATCTATTACATGTCCATTATGCGATTCCTCATGCAGCAGTAGCTTATATGGCTAAGAAAATTCTCTTATCGCAAGGACGCTATGTACCTACAATTACGACATTGCACGGAACAGATATTACCCTAGTAGGACAAAATCCAGCTTTTGCGCCTGTAGTGGCTTTTTCAATTAATAAATCAGATGGTGTCACAGCTGTTTCTAATAGTTTGCGTCAACAGACTTACGATAGTTTTGAAGTTGAAAGAGAGATAGAGGTAATTTATAACTTTATTGATTTTGGTCGTTTTGCCAAAAAAAATAAAGATCATTTCAAAAAAGCCATTGCACCGGATGGAGAAAAAATTCTGATTCACATTTCTAATTTCCGAAAAGTAAAAAGAGTAGAAGATGTGCTACAGGTTTATAAAAGAGTAGCCAAGCAAATGCCAACTAAATTACTATTGGTCGGAGATGGTCCCGAACGGCGCACAATGGAAGCTTTGTGTCGAGAAGAAAAACTTTGTGATGGTATTCGATTTTTAGGGAAGCAAGATGCTGTTGAAGAATTATTAGCAGTTTCTGATTTATTTATTATGCCTTCATCAAGTGAAAGTTTTGGTTTAGCGGCTTTGGAAGCTATGTCTTGTGAAGTTCCTGTTATTTCTTCTAATGCTGGAGGTATTCCTGAAGTGAATATTCATAATAAAACTGGTTTTATCAGCGAAGTTGGAGATGTAGATGATATGGCTAAGAATGCGATTAAACTATTGAAAGATGAGAAATTATTAGAGCAGTTTAGAGGTAATGCTTTAAAGCAAGCTCGTCAATTTGAGTTAGCAGCTATCCTTCCGCAGTACGAGGCATATTACGAAAAGATCATACGAGAATCCGTTTATACTAAAGGATCAGAAACAAAAAAGATTTCTGCTAAGTAATGGCCTACTATTAACCTTTAAAAAAAGATTGACTTGTTTGTTGATTTAATTCATCAACAAAATCTTGGTTACCACTGCGGTAGGTACATCTCGATTACTAGTACGCGTAGCGTAGACTAAATAAACCCCCGAGTTAGCTTTTCGCCCATTATAATCTCGTCCATCCCAGATGGCTTGTCCACCAAGCGCTGTTGTCTCGAAAACTAAGCGTCCACTGATGTCTGTAATTTTTATATTAGCATCTCTAGCAAACCCTTTAATCGCAATAGGACCATCATACTCAGGGCGTACAGGATTAGGGAAGGCAGTAATTTTACTACTATGATTTTGATCGATACCTGAAGCATCAGTCCTTAGAGAAATAATTCCTTTTCCTGTAGAAATATAAACCAGCCCTGTATTTTGGTCGATGGCAATATCGTTGATAATATTGTCAAATAGCGGAGAATTATCTTTGTCAAAGGTAGCCAGTCGTTCTGATCCATCAGAAGATTGAACAAATATACCACTTCGAGTACCAAACCATTTACGATTTGCAGCATCTACAGCGATTGTATTAACGATGGTTTCATCTAGTAATAATGCGGGAATATTATTAACGACAACTCGAGGATGACTCCCTCTACAATCAGTATTAAGTGGATCACCTTGGCATTCAAAAACAACAGCTCCATTTCTAGTTCCAACCCAGATACCACCATCTAAATCTTGTGCTAAAGATACTACGCTATTATCAGGCAATACACTATTGTTAGTATTGATAGAACGAATGCGATCATCTGAAGGATCGTCAACGGTACCTGCATAATCATAAACGAAGACCCCTAGATTGTCAGATGCAATCCAAAGATATCCTTCATTGTCTACCAATATCTGACGGGTGCTACGAGAAGGTAAACTGAGAAAATCATCCGTAAATTCCCCATCTGGTTTGAGGGCGATTAAACCTTTTGAAGCTTCCGTATGATTGCCAATCCATAATATATTTTGTTCATCATAAGCTAAACCTGTAACTCGAGATCGAGCTGGATCAGCGGATGGTTTTAATTTTGCTTCCTCATTACTAAAGACAGTAATTTCATCAGTTTCACGATTTAATTTGAAAAGACCATTCGTCCAACGAGTTCCAAAAAAAACTTCCTTTTTATCGGGACTAACCGCAACTCGATAAATCCCTTTAACACCATCAAGGCCAGGAGCATTGGCCGCATTATAATTGGTCCATGATCCTTCTATAAAGCTATAGAATCCTCGATCATTAAAGGCCAAATCTGGAAGGACAACTTCTGGAGCAACCCATAGTTCACCATCGTCGAGTAGAAGTTCGCCTGCGAGTAAATTGAAAGGTGAGTTGACTATAAAAGTATTACAATCATTTTCTCCAATTTCAGTCATTCGAAATTCATCCCATTCATCTGCAAAAAAGACGCGCCCTTGAGCATCTTCTACTCCATAGGTAGGGCGATTGATACATCCACTACTGGAATTAATGCTATTTACAAGTGTTTCTTCATCAAAAAAGAGAACTTGTCCATTACAGGCTCTACCGTCAGATAGTCTTGTACAAGATAGACCTACCAAAAGATGTGGGCCTTCTGTAGTCATATAAATAGGGGAAAAATCATCACTTTCCCAAAGCGATGTAAGAGTATTTCCATCATATCGAAAAATGGTATCATCGATATCGAAGTAAAGATCGCCCTTATAAGCAGCAATTACTTCGGTGCTATAGTCTGCTGGGAACCCGTTCGTTCCAGCTAAATGTGTCCAAGCATTGAAATCTTGAATATTTTTTGAACCGTCAAGTGTAATTTGATAAATACCTTCTTCTGTAGCAGCATAAAGGTCGTTATTCCAAACAGCTACTTGACTAAATGGAAAGCCTGCTCTAGTTTCATCTCCAAATTCTTGATCTCTGATATTTAAAATCTTAAGCCCAAAACCCATAGATAAATAGGCAGTAGTATCGGTCTCAATCAAAATATCGTTAATTGTTTTATCTCCTAAAACAATACTAGTAGCAAGGAAAGGAAGATTATCGAGCTCGCCATCTTCATGAATAAAGTCAATATTTCCATTAAAATAAGTAGCAACTAATAATTCGTTAAAAGGGTCGTATTTTATAAAACCCATCCCAGATTCACTTAGACCATCAACCGTAGAAATACGTTCTATTTCACGGGCTTCTTTTTCTATTTTTAGCATTCCTTGATTATTTCCATAGAAAACATGTGTTGGACTCTGGGTTACGAAGGTGCCAAACTGATAAGCATAATGAGACTGCCACTGACCGATTTTGAGTGGTGTTTGGGCATTAACAGAAATACTTAATAAAGACGAAAAAATAAAGACCGAAATGTATCGTATCCATCTGATCATTCTATGAAATTTTTATTGAAGAGAATAAGTTGATTCTTGAAACTGTTTTGAAACAGTTTTTTATATAAAAATAACCTTTTTCAGTCTTGGTTATTGTTTAATACCCCTTTTTTTAAGACTTCTGTCGTAGATATTGAATAGGAAATTCACAATAGACCCTTCTTCTAACCTTACGAAGCGTAAATTGCGTTATCATTGATGTATTTAAAAACTGGATCAGGGACTAAATATTGAATAGATTGGCCTTTTTTAATACATTGACGAATGTAACTAGCGGATATTTGCATTAGAGGAGCCTCCATAAGATTTATTTTAGGATGATTGGCGAGGTCTCCGAGTTCGTATTGAGGTCTTTTGTAAACGTAAATTTCGTGATTTGCTAAAATTTGCTCGTAATTTTTCCATTTATGGAAATTCCCTAAATTATCTCCTCCCATGATTAAGGCAAATTCTTTTTTTGGAAATTTTTCCTTCAAGTAAGTTAGCGTATCAATAGTATAGGAAGGCTTTGGCAAGTTGAATTCAATATTAGAAGCTTTGATGTTGAGATTGTCACCAATGGCTAGATGCACTAAATGAAGTCGATCATGATCTTTAGCTAAAGACTTTTTGGTTTTGAAAGGATTTTGTGGCGATACGACCATCCAGACTTCCCGAAGGTCTGTCTGGGTTGCCATAAAGTTGGCAATGATCATATGGCCAATGTGTACAGGGTTGAAAGAACCAAAAAACAAACCTGTCTTCATAGTAATGAGGGTTTTTAAAATAACTCTTAAGCTTATTCTTATTGAAGCTGTTTAAGAATGTTCACAAAAGGTGAGGATAAGTGCTTGATAATGTGG
>JALZUU010000031.1 GCA_023300665.1 Saprospiraceae bacterium
GGTAACGGTAGGTCCAGGCATTGGTTGAAAATTTAGCATCCCAAAGATTACGAACGAGAACACTTAAACGAATAGCCTTAAATGGTCCCACTCCAGCTAGGTCATAAGACAATCTTAGATCACTGAAAAAATAAGAAGGCAATTGAGTATTTTCATTACTCGTATTGTCAATAAATTGATCGCCAACATATTTATTCATCAATGCTAAAACTAGACTTTGTTGATTATTTTTATGTAAAAAGTCGTAGCTCAATTCTGCTCCTGCGATTAGATTAGGAGAGAGAGCGAGGTCGGTATCTTCTAATTCATTTTCAAATTGTAAAGGCTCTAAATCTTCGGCAGGCGTGTTTTCAAAATCTTGAAACCAGTAATCCCAATTATCAATAAATTCTGTAAAAGATTTTATTTTATTCTGACTCAACGTCAAATTTCCATTCAATTGTAAACCCTTCGTAATGGCAATGGCACCTTCTATTTCTACTCCTAATCTATAACTATCTGCCACGTTGCGACGCGTATATTCCCCGACATCATTGATTTGACCAGTAATGGCTAGTTGATTATTATAGTCCATCAAATAACCATTGATTCCAGCAAATCCACGTTTTCCAGTATAGCGATATCCGATTTCAGTATTGTATAAAGTCTCATGGGTTGGACGATCTAATGGAGTAGACTCTGTATAGTCAGAGCGGTTTGGTTCGCGATTAGCTACTGCAAAACTAGCATAGATTCTTTGTCCTTTTTTTGGTGTAAAAACCAATCCAAATTTTGGATTGAAAAAATTGAGTTGATCATCTTGCGTTACATTTGCACCATCAATATCAAAACCTAAAAACTCATAATCAACTCGACGATATTGTAAATCCAAATAACCATTTAGTTTATCCGTTAGTTGATAATTAACTTTTCCAAAAATATTAAAATCCGTTTTGGTAGCATCATTGTCGTAGTAATTTGGAGCATCATTTAGATCTCCTGTTTCTGTCGACCAGATGGCTTCCCCAAAATGTCCACCTCTATATTGATTCAAAGCACCTCCTAGGGTGAACTGTGTTTTTTGATCCGTACTTAAATAATTGAGCGCGTAAGTCGCTCCATAAAAATGATTGTCTAACCAACGGCGACGGACCACATCCGATTCGATGCTAGCATCTTCCGTTACTAGATATTCGATCAAGTCTTCTCCACCTTTATATTGTTCAAAAAATCCAAGACCACGCGTATAATGAAAGTTTACATCAAGATTCCATTCTGAGCTAAGCTTGCGATTATAAAGTAGTTGGTAATGCGTTTGGGTATAATCATCTACTTCGTTATCGTGTGGTTCTTCAAATTTTTCTGTTCCTGCGGTATTAAAATTACGAAGAGAATCGTTCTCAATAAACTGAGCAGGAACGCCATTCCAAGCTTGATAAGTTACTTCGTGGCCAGAAAAAACGTTGGCTCTTAAAGACTGATTTTCACCCAAATAAGCACCAGAAACATAGAAGGAATGTAGTCTAGCAGTCGCTCGATCAATAAACCCATCCGAAGTAATTCTAGAGAGTCTTCCATCGACGACAAACTTATTATTCAGTAAACCAGTGCTGGCGTTGATATTGTGTTTTAAGGTACCAAATGAACCGATCGAATTATTAATTTCTAAGAAAGGATCAGGATTGGTTTTGGTGGTATTTAAATTAATAGTCGCTCCAAAAGCACCTGCGCCATTCGTTGAAGTTCCGACGCCTCGTTGGATTTGAATCTGACTAGCAGAAGTAGCAAAGTCCGGTAAGTCTACCCAAAAGACCCCTTGAGATTCTGCGTCGTTGAGTGGAATTCCGTTGATGCTAACATTGGTTCGAGAAGGGTCACTACCTCGGATACGGATACCCGTATATCCGATACCCGTTCCAGCATCTGAAGTTACGACCGTCGAAGGTGTCCATCGTAAAAGATAAGGGACATCTTGTCCTAGGTTTCTTTTTTGAATTTCTTCGGAGTCTAGATTGGTATAAGTAATCGGTGTTTTTTCATTGGCCCAGTTACCGTTTACCTCAATGAGTTGCATCTCAAAATCTGTTTCCGTCATGGTGATCGTTATCTCGTTGGTTGCTGAGGTTAGGTTGACAGTTTGCGTAACTGTTTGATAACCAAGATAACTGGCTTGAATTTGATAATTGGTTTGATCTAATTTTTGAAAACTAAAAAAACCATCGGTACCCGTAATGGCACCTCGATTAGTGTTTAGCAATTCGACGGTAGCGCCAGGGATAGAGATTCCATCTTGATCCAAGATATTACCAATCAAGGTATATTGAGCTGATAAGGAAAAAGCGCAAAGCAAACAAATGAAAAAGAGAATAATTCTGTGCATCATTGAGGTTTAATATTGAAGTTGTTTAAAAACTCCAAAATTATCTACGAACTGATAAAATTCTCCAACTCTTCGCCTTTTTTCTCGTCAATAGCGCGGCTATTCACTCAAAAAAGAGGCTCGATTTGAAAAATTTTCTCTAGTTCTCGACTGCTTTTCGAATTCTT
>JALZUU010000032.1 GCA_023300665.1 Saprospiraceae bacterium
CTCGTGCCACTTGACGTAAACGCTGCTTGTGGAGCTGATGAAGTCGTTACTATTTGTTCAATCATTTCTGATCCACAATCATTCGTCGCTGTTAAGATTACGGTATATTGACCATCGTCTGCATAACTATGAGATGGGCTTACTTCTGTACTCGTATTTCCATCTCCAAAGTTCCAACTATAGCTCGTTGCATTGGTCGAGGTATTGGTAAATGTTACCGTATTTTCATCCGAACTTGTTGTAAAGCTTCCAGTTGGGGCCGCCAAAACCGTAATAAAGTCTTCTGTATTAATGAATGAATTTCCAGCACTATTGGTGGCTGTTAAGCTTACTGTAAAATCATCAGGACTATCAAAAACAACCGTTGGATTTTCCTCGGTAGATGTTGCTGGATTTCCTCCCTCAAAAGTCCATTCCCAAGACGTTGCTCCGGTAGACTCATCTATAAAATTGACGGTTAGTGGTCCACATCCGCTAAGAACATCTGCACTAAATCCTGCCTGTGGAGGAACTAATAAAGAGATGGTCTGAGTAATTATATTCGTACCACAATCATTCAGTGCGATGAGCATTACATCATAATTTCCTCCTTGAGTGTAGACATGTGTTGGGTTTACTTCTGTGCTTGTATTTCCATCACCAAAATCCCAACTATAACTATTTGCGCTAGTAGAGCTATTAATAAAGCTTACTTCAAGATCATTTAAACCAAAAGTAAAGTTGGGTTCTGGAACTCCCTCTACTGTAATGTAGTCGACAATTTCATAAGAATCAGATCCACTGGAATTAAAGACATCTAAATTTACTGTAAAGGTTCCAGGTATTGAGAATTCTACTGTTGGGTTTTGGAAGGCTGATGAAGCAGGGCTTCCTTCTTCAAATGTCCAAAACCATCCATCAGGTATGTTGGTAGAATTATCTGAAAATTCTACTACTAAGGGAGCACATCCTGATATTATATCACCTGAAAAATCAGCTAATGGAGGTACAATGATTTGAATGGTTTTTATAGTTGTCTCTTCTCCACAATCATTAAATGCTGTAAAAAAGACATCATAAAATCCACTTTCTATATAAACATTATTAGGTTCAAATTCTGTACTAGTATTTCCATCACCAAAATCCCAAAAATAACTAAAGGCATTTTGAGAAGTATTGATAAATTCAACTAATCCTAAATCGATTGAAGTTTCAAAATCAGCAAATGGTAGAGGTGCAACATTTACAAGTCCATTAGTAGTTTGAGCATCCATTCCACCGGCATTACTTACTTCCAATGTAACCGAATAATCACCTGCTACATCATAAGTAACAATCGGATCAGGGTCAGAGGAGGTAGCTGGATTTCCTCCAGGGAAAGTCCAGTTCCATGAGTCAGGACTATTGGTAGAATTGTCGATAAATTGTACGACTAAAGGAGCACAACCATTACTTGGGCTTGCGGAAAAATTTACGACTGGAGGAAGAACATCAGGTGCACAAGATGCTAGGCATCCACCGACTATTGATCCTGAAAAAGCATTAATAGCGTTTGTGGATTGGTTGGACCAGCAAGTAGAGTTATTAACAGAAGGAGCCATGATACAACCATTATTATTATCATGAAAAGAGTCAAAATTATGTCCTAGTTCGTGAGAGGTTAATACTCTTAAAGACTGTGCGTTATTAGAAAAATCTTGAAGAACATGGTATCGGAAACTATTACAAATCGCTCCAACCCAAGCGACTCCAATGGTTGATCCATCAAAGTTTCTATCTGTCCAATGTTGAGCAACATCATAGGTTACACTAAATCCGCCACTATTTCCCCAACTTCTAAAACTATCTAGTAAGTCACCCGCATCAGTAGATGAGGTCCAAGGATCACAGCTATTACAGTTAGAAACAAAATTTTCTACAATAACAAAATTCAATTCATTATCAAATTCATCATCATAATTCGTCTGAACATTGTTCATTACTGCGATATTATGATTTTGAACGCCTAATACTGACCCATATTTGGTAAACATAGAAAAATCACTTGCGATCGCTATTTCTACATCGAAGCAATTCATGACAGAAAGTGTATTGGTATTATTTTTATTTCTTTCAGCAGCTTCGATTTGAGCTTTTCGTTGTTGTGCTTCAGTTACTCCACAAGTTTTTCCTGTTTTTGGAATGACATTCATCTCTTGATAAACCACAAATTGATTAACAGGAGCATTTTGTACAAAGTAAGAAAGTGGCTCGATATAGTAGGTCGTATTATTTGTTTCTATCATTCCATAGAAAAACCCATCTGCGATGGTAAGACGTACATCTGACCCTTCAAGATTTGCTAATTCTCCTCGATAGGTGATATTTTTTCCTTTTTCAAATTTTCTTGTTCCATCAACAGTTTTTACGGTTAAGGCATAATTATTACTACGAATATCATATGCTTCAAGTATAATATCCCAATTTAGGTCTTCATTGACTTTTAATTTAAAATCAGAACGTTCTGCCCTACTTACATGGTTATGAATTTCTTCAATTGGAAATTGATATAAATCAAAATCATAGAATTGTTTTTTCAAAACATGTTCAATATTGTTTTCAATAATATCGTTTGCTTGAAATGTGGGAGATTGGGCACCAGCTACTATTGTAAAGAACAGAAGCATGAGGCAAAAGGGGTACTTGAGCATAATATAATTTTAGTGATTTCCAAAAAATTGTACTGAAAGTAGGTACTTGAGAGATTGCATTCTTTAATTCACAGGACGTTCAAAGTTACAATAAGGGAATGACAATATAAAATACTTCTTCCCTACTATTTACATGATATGTCCTTTATTCGCTATTTTGATGGTATTTTATCCGCCACTTCCTATTTTCAATAACTAGACATTTATGTTAAAATGTCGTATTTTTGGCTTGAATTTTTCTTTCAACATTAATGAAAGACTAACGTATTTTGCCCCTCCATAGTTATTTTCTAAAAAACTAAGTCCTAAAACTATTTTTAATTCTAAAAGGAATATTTCCAAATAAGCGTTTTTTAAATCAAAAAAAGATGAATCGCATTATTCTTATTATTAGTGTTTTTTGTTTATTTACTATTAGTTCTTGTTATAAAGATGGACCGACTGTAAATAATCCTTGGGAAAAAATTGACTTCAGTGCACTGGGTCCGATCCGGACAATGCACGCCGCACCAGTGGAAGTTCATGCCATTACAGATCAAGAATTTTTTCGGATTGATTCCGATAATAATGTAATCGAGGAGCGGCCAATTGGGTTGGCAGCAGCCTATTTTGGTAGACCTACTCTTGGAGACTGGGTTTTCACTCGTTTTATTGAAAAAAATGGTAAAAATGTAGCTGAATTTCATTTGACGCAGAATTCTAATCAAATATTTGACATCATCGTCAATGATATCCCAGTTCCTGCTGGAACGACTATTAATCTCGAAGGAACTGCTGCAAAAGATGTAGGAGCCTTCAATAATGGTTCTTCTCAATTGGCCTTTCCAGTTGAATTAAATACTTCAAGTGGTAGTAATCTTGGAGTAGTCATCGTAGATATTACCTTGAGTGGTACTAAGGAAGAATTTATCTCTGTGGAAGTAACCAGTGTAGTGGATATCCCTGAACTAAGATCCATTGCTGACTTTACTAGTAATATTTCTTTCATTGGAGGAGCTTATTATATTACGCATCAAGACGGTACTTTTAGAGTAACGGCAAATGGACAATATACACAAGTAGCTAGCGGTTGGACATTAGATGTTTTTGATAAAGCAGGTACTATTTATATGACTTCTTTTCAGTCTTTCGATTTTTTCAAATCAGAAGATAACGGTGTAACATTTCAACGAGTAGGTACTACTTCTCCAGCTAAGTATGTTTATAAAGCCAATGATCAGTTTTTCCACCAGGAAAATAGAGGTTTTGAATTTAAGCTAATTAGCGATGATTTTGAAGAACTTAAAGAAATCGTTTATAACGGAGAAATAGAAGATTTAAGTAGTAATTTTCCTTTTTGGAATATGATTTTTATGGGAGGGCGATACTACATCAATGCTGATAGAGAAATCTGGTATCTAGACGAGATTGAGATTGAAGAGTAATAAAAAGTTGTTTAACAATCTACAATATTAAGCGCTTGTCTATATCTTCTAAATTCCACAGAATTTTAAAAATATAGACAAGCGCTAATTAGCTTTATAAAAGCGCTATTTTCTTCCTAAAAGAAAAAACACTTCAAAATATATATTTTTCAATAATATATTTTCAAATTCCTAGTATTTCGGTGCAGTTCTTGCATTTAATTTAAGCTAAAAGAGAACTGTTATCAATGTGAAAAGCATTATCCCCATCTTGTTGCTTTTTTGGACTTCCGTAGCCTATGGCACGGTTCCACCGGAAACAGATTACCGGAAACTACTTAAAACGCTGGAAAACAGCCTTTTAGAGGGTAATAGCCGTGCCCTAAGAGATCTGGGAAGTTTACTAGATAATCCAGAAGTAAAAAACAAAGCTCGTCGGCTCATTAATCAGTATACCTTATTTAGTTCGGAAGAATTTGTGATTGACAATCCATTGGTTCGTAATGAATTTATTGGATTCTACTACGAAGTGTCAGATTCCCTTCTTTATTCTGACCTTTTGGAAGTTTATTATTTGACAGATCCTTCGCAACGAAAAATTCCTTATAAAATCAGCGCTCCCGAAGCAGAACAGGTTTCTGATGAGTCCGTATTACTAAATCAGCATATTCAGGTGATCGAGGAAGCACTCAAATCCGCTAATGATTCATTGATACTAGACGGAGTCCAAAGAATTGGTATGCTCAAACGATCAGAAGGTTACTCTTTTCTTACGGACCTACTTTCTAGTTCCAAAATAAAAAACGCCAAATTTTCAGACAAATCTAATATTTATCAATCCATCGCGCTTGTATTAGAAGAACATGTCGATATAAAGGTCTTGACTACTTTATTAAAACTAATTGGCAAGGATCTATTTAGCCTTGAATTTTCTCAACAGAGATTAGCCAACTTAACCAATGTTCACTTTGAAGCATCGACTACTAAAAACTTGGTAAAAAAATATGATCATCTGATCGACTCTTTAACAACCATTGAAGAAATTCGAGCACATGGATATCATAAAATATTTGATACTCGGCCTAGTTTTTTTACCGATCAGATTGATTATTATGGCCGTGTTTTATCTTTAGCTGGTAAGCATACATGGATTGAGCACAATGCTATTCGAGATCTTTGTCATCAACAACATTCAAGAGCGATGTATTATTTGGCAGGTCACCTATTTAAGATTAGAAAAAAATCAGGTAAACATAACAGAAAGCTTGCAAGAAACATTATCAAGAGAATTAACCAGCTTACCAAGTTAGAGATTCAAGTAAATGATAAGACAGGAGCATTTTCTACCAATGCTTATGCTGGTAGAGATCAGGTAGCAAGAACCAATTATATGATTTATTGGGCAGCCCATCACAACGATTACGAATGGGATGAAAATCGAGAATATTTTGTTAATAAAAATGAAGCGATCGAAACAACTCAGAATTATGAACGATTATTTCGTCGTTTAAATTCTCGAAATGATTCAGTAGCAATTGCTTCTTTTGTTAAATTAACAGAAGGAGAACCAAATGAAGTAATTGCCTTGTCGGAAAAGTATCGACAGATGTTCAGAAATTATAATCAATCTCTCCCCTCTTTTCAATTTAAGTATTTAGAACAATTGTCTCAGTTAACTTATTATTGTAGAAAAAACGATATTACCTATCAACCTTCAGCTGCAATAACCGCAAAACTGAACGCATTGCTAGCAGCAGATGATCCTGTGACTAGAATTAATATTGAAAATCAATTGATCCGTCAGTTAACCCTTGATGAGATTACAGGGGTGGAATATTGGGCTTGTTTACAAGAAGGAAAACTAGAAATAAATTATTCTATTGGTCGAATTCTTGATTGGTTTTATTCTCAATCATTAGAAAATATTCAAAAAGATAATCATCAACTTAGGTTGTATCTAAAGAAAGCAGATATTTTTGGAAATATCGGGGCTATCGGGGCTTGTAATTATTACCTGAACAAATTTAGTCTAGAGGATAAAAAATTCCAACAAAAATTACTAGATATCCAACAGACGGAAGCCGATGAGGGTATCTTAAATCAATTGATACAATTAGTTAATGATCATAATGATGAATCGGACAATATGTCTTTGGCTAGTTTTTTAGAAGACCCAACAGGTATCCATAAAAGAGATGTTAGGATCATGAGTAATCCAACTCCTCAGGAATACAAGGACATTGTCAAAGCCATCCAAAATACAGAAGATCTAGCGGCTATTAAACGTATTTTTTATTACGTCCGACTACATCCTGAACTTGGAATGGTACCACAGCTATTCAAACTATTAGAAGATGATCGAGTATTAATTGAAAAAAGAGGTATGGTCCTGACGGTAGCTGATAATTTGGCTCCTATTATGGAAAATATCTATAATTATTCTTTTCCAGAAGTAGAAGGACGGAAGAAATTTGATGTGGTTCCGTGGGCAAAAATGTGGAAAAAAAATGGAGACGACTATAAAGATTGGGCAAAGATATTTTTTGAAAGAAAACTAGCGTCTCTCGCAGGAAGCGAAACCCTTGATATAGAGGATATCAATCAGATCACTACCTCAATTCATTATGGTCCAATTTATCAAGATAAATGTTTACGAGCATTGCAAAAAGTAAAACCAGTGCGTGATATTCGAAAATTGCAGGTTGATCCAAAATTATTAGTCTCAACGGATTTGATGTACTTTGATTCTATTGCATTTTCGTATAAAGAGTTGGATAATATTCCCAAACTTTTTACGGTAGATCAGCCAGGTCGAATGCTTCATTTTTTAGAACAAAAAGCTAATGACTTTGAGTTAATTGACAAAGGAACTTTTTATAATAATCTGTTTCGCTCTAGTTGGTTTTTAAGTTATTTGGGAAGTGGAGAACTATCACTGGAAAAAGCAGAAGGAATTAAAAACATCTTGGTATCTTATTTTGATGAAAACGAATATTTAAGTGAGTTCGAAGAACAAGTAACACAATTCAATATTGCTCAGCTAGAAAGTTTAGGTAAAAAACTCGACGAACAACTCTTGGCCTCCATCACGATGAATACGGATCATGCTTCTATGGTAAAAATTCAGGAATCTATTTTAGCACGTATTGCTTATTCAGATATTTCTATGGTTTTAGAATTATTACCACAACTAGCACCAGAGTTACAAGAGCCGAATCGTTTCTTTTTAGTTAAAGATTTTGGATTACCTATTTTTGATTTAGATAGTGAAGAAAAACGTAAAATCTTGATCGAAGAACATAGAACGCTTTCTCAAATAGATTTTTATCGAAGCTGTCTACGTAATTTTGGCGTTGACTTTGAAAATGAAAAACAAGAACTAGACTTTCAAAAGATATATAATATTCTTTCTTATGATGCCGCTGCTCCCTTCGTGAGTAGTAGTGGAGGAAAACGAGATTATTATACTTATGGTATCATTAAAGTCTTAGAATTACATTTTGAAGATCGACTAGAGTTCCATGAAAAACTAAATGAATCTCAAACCTTCTACGATTTTTCTAGTAATAAGCGAGCTGCCGCTTGGATTCAATATCTCGAAAAACAATCTTTAATCAATCCTGGCCTACAATTACCTCCGTCTTTTAATCTTACTAGAGTAGATAATTAACGTTTTTTTAAGTCCTCTATACCATTTCAAGACATACTTTGGTCAACATTCCATCAAATTTTAACGTTATCCTATCAAGAATTTAGAAAATTGCTTTCTTACTAAAGTTATGACATTAAGGATCAACAAGAGAACAACTTATAAGATTTTCCGCTTCTTTAATTGATCCTAAGCATGTACGTCTTAGATAGTTAAGCAAAATTTCCTAATTTCGCTGAAATTTTACATTATCTAATTTCTATTAAATAGGCTCAAACATGACAAAAATTATCAGAATTTTTAGCCTCTTACTGCTTTTCACCCTTGTGATAGGTATTTCAACTGCTGAGGCACAGCGTTCAAAAAAGAAAAAAAAGAAAGACTCTACCGAAGAATATTTTGATGAAAGTGGTGGATTCGCACACCGTCTTTGGTACGGAGGTGGATTTAATTTGAATTTTGGTGGAGTCGGTGGCTTCAACTCTATGCAAATTGGGATTTCTCCAATGGTTGGATTTAAAATCAATGATATTCTTTCCGTAGGTCCACGTGTATCCTTTGATTATCTCGAAGTTTTCACTCAAGGCTCTAATCCTCGTTATGCATTTTGGGGAGTAGGTCCATTCGCTCGAGGTAAGTTTACCGAGACGATCTTTGCCCAAGTTGAATACGAAATCCGTGGTGTTTCAAATCTAAATGATGCATCGGATAATTTTGGAGGATTTCAAGAAAACAGAGAGAATTTCTATATCGGAGCAGGATATCAATCGTCGGGTGGCGGACTTATAGGTTATGAGATCATGGCGCTTTATAACTTTCTAGATCAAAATCCGACAAATATTCCACTGACTTTCCGTTTTGGATTGAACTGGAATTTCTAAAATAGCGTAACTTTGTGATTGAATTTTAAAGCCCCTTTAGACAACCTCTAAAGGGGCAATGAATTATAATTTTGTTTAACCAAATTTTAAATTTTCTCAAAATGAAAAAAGGAATAGTTTACACTTTTTTAATTTGCCTGCTTATGAGCAGCTTCTCTCTTAATGCACAAATTAAGACACCACAGCCAAGTCCTACCATGAAAATGGAAACCATGATCGGACTGACGGAAGTAGCAATCGAATACTCTCGTCCTAGTATGAAAGAACGTACTATCTTCGCAGCAGATGGTTTAGTACCTTTTGGTCAAACTTGGAGAACCGGTGCTAATGCATCTACAAAGATTTCTTTTTCTAACGATGTAATGATAGAAGGTAAAGAAGTAAAAGCTGGTAAGTATGCGCTTTATGCAGTACCTGGGAAAACTTCTTGGGATGTTATCATTTACAAAAATACAACGCACTGGGGTGTTCCTCGCGAGTGGGTAGCTGCAGATGAAGTAGCACGTGTTAGTGTTCCTGCTAAAAACAGTGGTATGGCCGTAGAAACTTTTACAATCATGCCTATGAACAATAGTATCAAAAGCGCTCAAATCGCCATGATGTGGGATAAGACTGTAGCTGCATTTACGGTAAGTTCTGATGTTGACAAATCTGTAATGAAAGATATCGACCGTGCAATGGCTGGTACTTCTCGTGGTGATTACTACACTGCTGCGCGTTACTTCTACGATAACGATAAAGATATGACCAAAGCTTTAGGTTGGATCAAAATGGCTAACCAAAAAGAAGCTAAATTTTGGCAACTACGTCTTCAGTCTTTAATCGAGGCTAAGATGGGTGACAAAACTTCTGCAATCGCTACCGCTACCAAATCTATGGAAATGGCTAAGACAGAAGGTAACATGGACTATGTTCGACTAAACGAAAAGTCTATCGCTGAATGGGGCGGAAAGGTAATGGATAAAATGAACGGTAGTAAGTAATTTTTACTGTTTTTGAATAAAAAAATCCTAATTAGACCAAAGTCTAATTAGGATTTTTTATTTAATTAATAATTTTTTAATGAAGAATTAATAATGCACGGCTATCGTGTTTTAATTTCAATGAAATTTTCATCCTTCGTTTCTATATTAAAAAAAGCAAATAAACTAGCTCTTTAACTTTTGAATTTTGTTATCTACCTAACCAGTGCATCTTTTTGAAAAAAGCCTTGCAGTATCAAACTTATAAGAATCGTAATCGCACATCCAATTAAATTAAGCCATAAATAAGCGATACTAATTACACCATGGTAGTCTAGTAAGAAAATAGAAACTACAGAAATCTCACCAATAATTGCCGCCCAGAAAATGGCGTTTCCTTTTACGCTTTTGATAAAAAATCCGACAGCAAATACTCCTAGGATAGTTCCGTAAAATAAGGACCCGACGATATTTACAAATTCAATTAGGTTTTCAAATAAGGAGGCACCTCCGGCAAAAGCCAGTGCGGCCATTCCCCACATTAAGGTGAAAATTTTAGCAGCGCGTAGATAATGTTGATCGTCATGTTTATCACCAAAATATCGACGATAAAAATCTATGGTGGTACAACTCGCCAAGGCACTTAACTCCGAAGCAACCGAGGACATAGCCGCTGCAAAAATTACGGCTAGTAAAAGCCCCACCAATCCACTAGGCAAGTACGTTGTAACAAAAGAAATAAAAACATAGTCGGTATCTCTAGTTTCAATCGAAGCCATGCCCATACTAGGATAATTGACTTCGTAGCTTTTTAATAAACCTTCGACATCTTTTCGAATAATTCGATCACGACGATCG
This sequence comes from Saprospiraceae bacterium, assembly GCA_023300665.1. Taxonomy (GTDB): domain Bacteria; phylum Bacteroidota; class Bacteroidia; order Chitinophagales; family Saprospiraceae; genus JALZUU01. Next base: position 10,423 of record JALZUU010000032.1, read on the forward strand.
AGTACGTTTAGTTCTTTTTTAACGGTCTCGATTTGGACTTCATTCTTGTTATCAATGGCGGCGATCATTGTATTAATCTTGGCTTTTTTCAATTCAAAGACCTGATCAAAATTTTGTTGAACCAACGCAAGACTATCTCGGTATTCTGGTTTACTGTTTAGAATTTCTACGTTGGCTGGATTAAAATGGATGGGTGGTTTGGTGAATTGAAAAAACATAAACACCATGATTCCTACAAACAAAACAAAGAATTGCATCGGTACTTTAAAGATTCCGTTAAAGATCAATCCTAATCGACTTTCTGTCAAGGTCTTACCAGAAAGATATCGTTGAACTTGACTTTGATCTGTTCCAAAATAAGATAAAAATAAAAAGGTCCCACCAAAAAGCGCCGACCACATATTGTATTTATTATTTAAATCAAATTTAAAATCTACTACATTGAGTTTCCCCATTTTTCCTGCTACAGATACGGCATCACCAAAAGAAACTTCGGGTGGCAACTTATTTATAATCACCCAAAAAGCGACAAATAATCCACTTAGGATAATAATCATTTGCTGTTTTTGCGTTTGACTTACCGCTGTTGTTCCACCAAAAACGGTATAAGCAATTACAATTACTCCTAGAATCACAATGGTCCAAGAGAGACTCCATCCTAGGATTACAGACATAATAATTGCTGGTGCATAAATGGTAATACCCGCTGCCAGTCCTCGTCCTAACAAAAATAAAAAAGCGGTAAACTGACGGGTTTTTAAATCAAATCGCTGTTCCAAATATTCGTAAGCAGTATATACTTTCAGTCGATAAAAAATCGGTAAGACGAACACACATAAAATAATCATCGCCAGCGGCAATCCAAAGTAAAACTGCGCGAAACGCATCCCGTCATCAAAGCCTTGTCCGGGTGTAGAAAGAAAAGTAATGGCACTCGCTTGTGTTGCCATGATTGATAATCCGATAGTATGCCATTTTAAGGCACGATCTCCGAGGATATAACTTTCGGTACTATTGACATTACGGGTTTTCCAAAATCCGTAAAAAACAATAAAAGATAAAGTAACGACGAGAACCGTCCAGTCCAAATAACTCATAGGGGAATGTTTTGGGATTTAAGCGTGTGCTTCTGTAAACAAGTAAAATAAAAAGATTAGTACTGCATGGATAATTAAAACCATCGCGTAGATTTGATTCCACGATTTTAAGAATGGAGGTTGTTCGTCGTCTTGCATTTTTTTTTGTTTAATCGTTGATTAGTTTAATCGTTTAATCGCTGCAATATTGAAAATCAATTCAACAAATCAACGATTAAACGATTAAACAACAATTACTTTCCGATAGAAATTAGGTTGGTAAATAGTCTATAAGCTCCAGGTACTCCAGCAGGTAATTCTCTAAACCAAGAATAACCACTGTATACAAAATGTCCAGTTCCATGCTTTGTTACAAGGAGGCCACCGTCATTGGCAGGTTCGCCCGGATCATTACTAGACAAAATTGCTTCGTAGCGATCATCCCATTCGCTAGGAAAATACAATCCACGTTCCTGTACCCATCCTTCAAAATCTGTTGCGGTAATTTTATTGGGATAATTAATCACCGAATGGTCTGGTTTTAAAATTCTAACTTCGGCTTCTTCTTTTGAAACTCTTTTTCGTGACAACTTAAAAGGAAAAGGGCCGAGGTCTTTTGTTTTTAATCGATGGGCTGTGTTGTATTGAACGATTACGGTTCCACCCTTTTCTACATATTCCATCAATTTTGGTTGTTGAAATTTAATTCTTTCATTGGTATTGTAAGCACGAATACCCACGATGACTGCATCATATTTTTTCAAATTATCCACTCGAATATCCTTGTCTTCTAACAAGTCTACTTGATAACCAATTTGTTCTAAACTCTCTGGAATTTTATCACCAGCTCCCATGATATAACCAATACGATCTCCTGCTTTTTTAAGATCAATTTTCACTACTTTTGCTTCTTCATTTTGAAAAACAGTTTGTACTGGAATATGGTCATAATCTATCACGTTGACTCCTTTCGTGTACAATTTTCCGTTAACTATTGCGATCGGACTAACGAGTCCAACGTTTTGTCCTGTTGGAGGAAATAGCATAAAACTAAACGTCTCTTCTTCCCCTTTTTGTGCCAAGTCAAAATCAATACTCTCTGGTTCGATTCTCCAACCGTTCGGATGTGCCAATTTTAAAGTTCCTTTTAAATTTGCTTGTCCTGCCTTCACCAACACTTCTACTGGACGACCTTCTTCATTCGGAAATACAATTACTTTATTGGTCAGATTGGTAAATACTGGAGGAGTGATTTCGAAAGGACGATAGACTTCTCCTTTTACTGGATCTGTTTTTTTATAAGCAATATTCCGATAGAAAGAAAAAGGTTTTTTATTGATTTCAAAATTAAACCGTACCTGTAAATCTCTTGGCGTTTCTGCTTGTCCGATTAATTTACGATCGGTTACTTTATACATTCCATAAGAACCTTTTTCAGTTAGCCAATAAGGGTTGGTAAAATTTAGATTTTTTGGAAAACTAATTTTTTTATTAAAAACAATTCTTTCGTTGGATGCCATCGTTTCATTAATCATCGTATCCATACCCAATGGCAAATAGTCAATAGATTTTAAAACTATATTATCTCCCGTTCTGGTAATCGCTTCGATTTTTAGTTCTGTATTTTCTCCAGGCGTAGCAGAAAAATCGCTAGCAGTGGCATCTAAAAATATTCCTAAACAATCATGAATTACGTTTTGGATATCTTCTAGTTTTACTTTTTTCCAATAACCATCTGGTAAAGCTTTCGTCATCGTATAAGCTTTGACTAAATCTGGAACACTATTTTGAGGATTTTCGTAATCGAAATTTTTACCAATATTTTCTATTACTTTTCCAATCGCAGCGCCCCCTTCTAATCGAGACCATGTTGTGTTGATTCCTGCAAAAGGGTTTTCTTTATCTACGGGTTTATCACCTTTTAAAAATTCAAGGTATTCCTGCATTGAACCACGAGAAGGTGTAGATCCCATTCCTTGGCATTTATGCATGGACCGACTTTCCGCAGCAATCTCATTATTTGATTTTCCTTTTAGTGGATAAAAAGCACCAATATCTACACTCACTAAATTACTCTTATCTGCTTTTGCAAAATTTTCTCTACTGCCATAAAACCACCAAGAAGTATTGAAAAACAATCTACTTGGTTGCCACGGCTTCACATGTTTGAGTTGATCTGGATAAGCATTTGCATCACCGACTAGATCAAAGGCTTCGTAAGATAGAACCGCAGAAGAGGTATGATGTCCGTGGGTTCTTCCAGCTGATTTATGATCAAAACGATTAATGATAATATCTGGTTGAAAATTTCTGATGGTCCAAACCACATCCGAGAGCACCTCGTCTTTATTCCAAATTTGCAAAGTTTCATCTGGATGTTTAGAATAACCAAAATCAGTAGCTCGCGTAAAAAATTGCTGTCCTCCATCGATAGAACGTGCCATCAACAGCTCTTGGGTTCTCATCACACCCAATAGTTCTGCTAGTTCAGTTCCGATTAAATTTTGTCCTCCATCCCCACGAGTTAGAGAGAGGTATGCGGTTCTTGCTCGCATTTTATTAGAAAGCCAAGAAATCATTCTTGTATTTTCATCATCAGGGTGTGCTGCTACAAAAAGCGCTGAGGCCAATACATTCAGACGCTTGATATCATCGTGAATGTCCGCTGCCGTTGTGGTTGCAGGTTTTTGAGCCATTAGTCCTCCAATGGTAAGCAAGCAGATTCCAGCAAGAAAAATCTTTTTAAATGGGAAAAACATAAATCTATTATTTTAAGAAGGAAATTGATTAAGGTCGCGAAAAATAATCAATTTAAGGGAAAATAAACCTGTTTTAAGGGGAATCTGTTAAAAAGCAGACCATAAAATTAGCAACTACCCGTTAAAAATTGCGTATAAAGTAAGTGACTTATTGATTCTGAATTTGTTTAAAACAATCAGAACATTTGTATCTTTGTAATGAGATTATCTGTATTGATATTAAATACTTTCAATTCTTAAGGTACAATCAAGCCAAAACACTCAAATAACTTACTGTTCGTAAGTACACCGACAAATTAAGCTAAAGAAGCTGTTTAAAAATGAAGCACAATGGTTACGGACAAGTCATTGATAACGTGGATCTTCTGCTATTTTTATCTCAATAGCTTAGGCTATTCAGAGAAA
>JALZUU010000033.1 GCA_023300665.1 Saprospiraceae bacterium
AAGATTTAGCATTTTTAACCAATATTTTAGAAAAAGATAAAAGTAAAAAAGTCAAAGAGACGGCCTTGTCTTTATTATTGCAAATTTCAAATTCTGAGATTGCGGCTAGTTTTGAAAAATATTTAGCGGAAGCGATTAAAATAAAAAAAGATAAAAAATTAGATTTTATCAAAGATCTACCATTGCCTGCGATGGCAAAAATGGTAGGCATTGAAACCATTAGTAATCAGAAAAAAATCCCAGATCATGTTCATCAGATTGCTGCAGTAATGGGCTATGTACCGGTTAGTCGCTTGGCGAAAATACTTGGTGTAAACTTAGGAAAATTGATCGTGCTTTTTCAAAATAGTTCACATACTGATTATTTTAAAAAGTATATGGCCAGTAGTGTCACGCTCTTCCGAGAAGAAGCTGTTGCTGAAGTTTTAATAAAAAATTATTTTGATTCAAATCTAATAGAAATATTATCACTCGAAAAGCAATTAAATTATTTTGAAAAAAGTCAACATGGACAAGTAGGTAGCGCTATTATTCGCAATTTGATCAAAGGCGAAATGGAAATCATTCCTACCAAATTAGCCAAAAAATTATTATCCTTTTTAGAAAAAGAACCTTACGTAATCAATACTCCAGAATATTATGCACTAGGATTTTATTTGCCAAATGCAGTGACGAAGATGCTAGACGACTATGTTAAAAATGAAAAAACACATCAGTTTTTTAGCAAAAATATTTACGAACTATTGCGCGGTATGCAAACCTGTGATAAACTGCTAAAGAATATCCCGTAAAGACAATTCATGAATTGTCTCCAAGTAAAATCCAACATTCCAATAACATTTAATAAATCAACAAAAAAATAAATTATGTCAAGTACCATCTTACGACAAAACGCCGAGCAACAATTTGCGCATGAATTAGACGAACTAAAAAAACAAGACAAAGGAGAACGTCCAGCTAATTGGGTGTTATCACCAGGAGCGGTGGTTAAATATCTGATGGGCGGAAAACTCGCCAATGGTTTCGAAGTAACGCCAAAGTATATCGGTAATCAACGACTCATGGAAATCGCCGTAGCAACCCTTACCACAGATCGTGCACTCCTACTTTATGGATTACCCGGAACCGGAAAATCATGGGTGAGTGAACACCTTACTGCTGCAGTCTCTGGAGATTCAACTTATTTGATTCAAGGTACTGCTGGAACGGGAGAAGAAGCGGTTCGCTATGGCTGGAACTATGCAGTTTTACTTTCTAAAGGACCCATTCCTGAAGCAGTGGTCGAGACGCCAATGATCCGTGGGATGAAAGAAGGAAAGATTGTTCGAATCGAAGAATTAACCAGAGTGAGTAGTGATGTTCAAGATACCTTGATTACCATCCTTTCAGAAAAAATGTTGCCGATCCCAGAAATCAATTTAGAAGTAAAAGCCGTCGAAGGATTTAATGTGATTGCTACGGCTAATAATCGAGACAAAGGAGTTAACGATTTATCGAGTGCATTGAAACGTCGTTTTAATACGGTGATTCTACCAGTTCCTGATACGATGGAAGAAGAAGTTGAGATTGTTCAACAACGGGTCAATAGTTATTCTAAAGCTAGAAAAATGAAGATCAGTGATAACACCCTTGAAGAGATTCGTAGAGTGGTAACGATCTTCCGTGAACTACGAGGCGGTATTTCTGAAGATGGAAAAACAAAACTAAAATCTCCGTCCGGAACCTTGAGTACCGCAGAAGCTATTTCTGTGATGAATAGTGGCCTTTCCTTGGCGCACCATTTTGGAGAAGGAGAATTAAAAGCGCAAGATGTGGCGAGTGGAATTTTAGGAGCTATTGTCAAAGATCCGGTACAAGATAAAATTGTGATGCAAGAATATATGGAGACGGTACTGAAGCAAAAAGATGGGTGGAAAGATGTTTATCGGGCTTGTCGAGAAATGTTTTAGTTTCTGGCTAAGGTGTTCAATCTAAGCTACAAAAGGGGAACTTTTCTTCTATATTTTTTCGAAAAAATGTAGAAGAAAATACTGCGACCACGCTGTGGTCGGGTGTTTAACGCTAACTATGTTAGCTAACATACTGTGATCGCTCTGCGGTCATTTTCCCTATCAAAGTTCTATGACCGCAGAGCGGTCACAGTATATTAGCCAAGGTTTGGCGTTAGAGGTTTCGACCGCAGAGCGGTCGCAGTATTTCGTAAAAAGTGTAGAAGTTTTTTCATTAATAGAACATCCTAGCAAACAGCTCTCCTTTCACATAAATAAAAAAAAATGAACGTACATATTTTCGGTATTCGTCATCATGGTCCTGGATCTGCTCGCAATGTGTTGCGTGCGTTGGAAGCAACCAAGCCGGATATTATTTTGGTGGAAGGTCCACCGGAAGGTAGCGAACTATTAGAATGGGTAAGTCATTCTGAAATGAAACCACCGGTAGCCTTATTGGCGCATGCAAAAGACGATCCTCAAAGAGCCGTTTTTTATCCGTTTACTTTGTTTTCGCCAGAGTGGCAAGCGATTCAATACGGGTTGGAAAATAAAATTCCGACGGAGTTTATGGATATGCCTTTGACGCATAAACTCGCGATTGCGGCGGCGAAGGAGGTTGTTGAATTGGAAAAGAAAAAAGAGGAAGCAGCAGCAACTGAAACGGAGCAAGAAGAAACAATAAAAGAAGAAGCGGTTCAAATTCGTCGACAACCGATTGCTTATCTAGCAGAAATTGCAGGCTATAAAAATGCGGAAGAGTGGTGGGAACAAAACTTTGAAATGGGGAGTCATCCGTTGGAAGTTTTTTCTGTACTCAACGAGGCAATGGCTGCCTTGCGGGAGCATTTTATGGACAAGGATAATTTAGAAGAATTACAGCGAGAAGCTTTTATGCGACAAGCGATTCGTAAAGCACAGAAGGCGGGACATCAGTCTATTGCGGTGGTTTGTGGTGCATGGCATGGTCCTGCCTTAATGGAGATGCCTTCGAAAAAAGCAGATACAGATTTGTTGAAAGGACTACCAAAAATGAAGGTAGAAATGACTTGGATTCCGTGGACGAATAATCGATTAATGACGCGTAGTGGTTATGGTGCAGGTATCGAATCTCCAGGTTATTATGAACATAATTGGAAATATCCCGATGATGATAGTTCTCGATGGTTGACGTTGGCAGCGCGGGTTTTTCGGGATCGACAAAAAGATATTTCGGCAGCGCATATTATTGAAGCGGTCAAGTTGGCGCAGTCGCTAGTAACTCTTCGTAATTTACAAAAACCGGGATTAGCCGAACTTAACGAAGCCGTACAAACGGTGATGTGTATGGGGGATCCTATGCCTCTGATGCTATTAGATAGAGATTTAATCGTTGGACAAAAAATTGGCGAAGTACCTAGTGGTACTCCTCGATCTCCTTTGCAAGCTGATTTTGAAAAACAGCTTAAATCTTTACGATTAAAAATAAAGGAAGCTGACCATGAAATAACCTTGGACTTACGTAAGCCTAATGATCTGAATAAGAGTATTTTATTAAATAGATTGAATTTGTTGGGGATTAATTGGGGAACACGAGGTCCTCAAGCAGGTAAAGGAACTTTTAAAGAAGTATGGCGATTGTATTGGCAGCCAGAGTTGTTAATCGCATTAATTGAAAAAGCGGTTTATGGAAATACCATCATAACGGCGGCTCAAAATTTTGTGAAAGAACAGATACAAAAAATTGATAAACTAGATCAAATTGTCGGATTATTGAATCGCGTAATTCCTGCTGAATTGCCAGAAGCTACGGCGACGCTGATAAAAAAAATGGATGTACTGGCCGCTTCGACGACGGACACTTTGACCTTGATGCAAACGGTTTTGCCATTAGTAGATTTACAAAAATATGGGAATGTACGGAAGACCGATCAGGAAATGATTCAGTTTATTTTAAGATCCGTTTTTTATCGAATGATTGTGGGATTACCGGTTAGTTGTCGAGGTATAAATGAAGACGAATCGCAGAAAACAGGTGGTCTGATCCGATCAATTCAACAAGCCGTTCAATTGCTGAATGAAGAAGCGTATGCAGAAGATTGGTATGAGGTTTTAGAAAAAGTTCTTGCCAATGATGCCACCGCTCCATTTATTCAAGGTTTGGTTTTAAAAATATTATATGAAGTCAAACGTGTTGAAGA
>JALZUU010000034.1 GCA_023300665.1 Saprospiraceae bacterium
TTAAAGAAGATAGAAACCTTATCGTAAGTACTTGCAAAGTTGATAGCCGCCGTACCAGGAGCTTCATTGGTAAAGTCAAATTCTATCGTTTCCCAATCTAAGGCAGTGGTCGTCATTGTTTCGGTTTCTACGCTAATAGTAGGATCCGTAGCATCTTCCACTTTCAGACGAACTGCAATACCTGCATCAGGCGACCAAACTCTTACGGTCATTTTAGTACTACCTTCTGCGAAAGGAATTGCTTCTGTGAGTCCTGCATTACTAGCAGTGGTTCCTGCCCATGTTTCGGCAAAATCTGGTTTGTTGGTTTGTACCACCGTATTACCTGGGTCGGAAGGGTCAATGACAAAGCCAGAGGCATTGCCACCAAAATCTGCTAAATCATAATTGATCGTAGTAGATTGAAAATCAATTGGTAAACTTACTTGACTGAATCCCATTGTTGAGATCAATAAGCAAGCAAAAAAGAAAATTTTTTTCATTTTTTTAATTTTATTGGTGAGTAGTATTTGTGAATATTCTTAAACAGTATTCATATTCTTAATGTGAAAATAACCCCACTCGAAAATTGAGTAGGGTTATCTGTTTTTTTCTATAAAAGACTTTTTTGAAAACCTAATATATTACTTGCTAAGAACAATTTTTCCTGAAGCATTAGCTCCATTAATCATCATATTGTAAAAGTAAATACCATTTGGTAGGTCATCTGCTAACCAAGTCGCTTGATGCGTTCCAGCAGTTTGATTTTCAGAAAGTACCTGAGAAACCAATTTACCATTCATGTCAAAAACAGACAAATTTACATGTGCTGCATTTTCTAGGTTATATTGGAAAGTAGTTTCACCGAAACTAGGATTAGGGGTTGCTTGAAAAGCAGTAATTTCTGTTAAATCTGTAATGGCTGTAGGAGCATTAACGCTAAGATTATCCCAAAAATATTGATCTGAAGTAAATGCAGCAGGATCGAATAAAATAACAAATTGAGAAATATCTTGCGCATCAGCAACAGAGCTAGGGTCGAAAGTTAAGGTTTCCCAAGCACTGCTTGTAGTAGTAGGTTGGGTCATTTCAATAATAACGTCACCATTTGCGTTTTGTAAAGAAACGATAACGTTAGTAGGAGCACCTGGATCCCAAACATCCATAGTGATTGTATTATTTGCTTCTAGAGAAAGGTTACCGTCAAAACGTCCAATAATTACATCGAACTCTTCCCCTGCATTTCGGGTATAGGTCGCAACGTACTCAGAAGGATTTCCGTTAGTATCAGGATTTAGTATTCTTCTAAAGTTTACTCCAGCATGCGTAAATACGAAGTTTACATTTTGATTACATTCAAAATCATTTAAAACTTGTGGATCATTTACACCTGCACAAGCATCATCCGCAAGCTCTGGTCCCATAAGATTATCCCAAAAATAAGTATCCCCTGTATTTGTGTTTGGAGCAAACAACAAAACCATTCTATCTACAATATCATCCGCAACCGTAGGATCCGGTTGGTTATCAAAATTAAATGTAAGAGTCTCCCATTGTTGTGCGACTGTAGTCGTAGTTAAATAAGCACTATGTCGACCAGCCGGAAAATTATCAGGCAGGGCCAAAACACTATTTTCAAGGGTAATTTGAACAGTGGTACCCACTGCTGGACTCCAAACATCGATACTCATTGATTTGTCTCCTGTACGGTAGCTGGTAAGGTCCGCCATTAATTCATCTAAGATTATTACATCAAAGGCTTCTGCAGGATTTCGGCTGTAGGCTGCTGCTACAAGGCTCGTATTTGATCCACCTGGAGCTGGATTTTCTCCGTAAGGAATAAATGTTCCACTAGTAAAACCATAAGTTCCAATACGGGTATCTTCAAAATTATCCCAGACAACCTGAGCAGATATACTAAAGGTTGCTAAAACTAAAAAACAAAAAGAGAAGTAAATTTTTTTCATAATAAAATAATTTGGTGATTAAAAAATTGAAGTTTTTTTATTAAAAATTGATTTTTTTGTTATTGAAGCTGTTTAAAAATGAAGCACAATGGTTACGGACAAGTCATTGATAACGTGGATCTTCTGCTATTTTTCTTTGCATAGCGGTAGCTATGCAAAGAAAAATGAGCATCGCCCACATTATCAAGCACTTATCCTCGCCTTTTGTGAACATTCTTAAACAGCTTCATTGATAAACTCTGACATAATCAACTTCCATGGTTTGTGGAAAAGAGGTTGATCCATTTGGGTTTCCTGGTAGATTACCACCTACTGCCACATTTAATAATAAATGAAATTCTTGATCAAAAGGGTAGGTGGTAGGTAAAACAGTAGATCGGGTATTCGGTTCACCCACATCTTTTCCATCGACCTGAAATTGAATACAGTTTTCATCCCATAAAAGAGTATATACATGGAATTCTTGTGCAAAATTAGGTTGACCTTCTTCTGATTCTATCCCTTGGCTATTAAACCGCCAAAAGTCGTGACCATAATGAATGGTTCCAAAAACTCTATTGGGCTCACTACCGATATTTTCCATGATGTCAATTTCACCACTTTTTGGCCAACCACCATAAACATTCTCCGTTGGAAGCATCCAGATGGCAGGCCAAAGTCCCTGACCTACAGGTAATTTGGCGCGAACATCCACTCGACCGTATTTCCAATCTCCTTTATTTTTGGTGACCATCCGAGCAGAGGTGTATTGATGGCGTCCAAGGAAAAAAGGAATTTCTCGGATTGCTTTGATGACTAGGTTTCCGTCTTCTATAAAAGAATTTTCTGGGCGATCGGTATAATATTCTAGCTCATTATTGCCCCATCCACAGAGGTTTTCACTAATCTGACATCCATCTTCTAGGTCATAAGACCATTTGGAGCGGTCTATTTCTGTTCCATCGAACTCATCATTCCATACCATTTCAAAGCCATCTAAAGCGCTTGAAAGTTGGCAGCCTCCAACTTCTTCCACACTTTGGCATCCAAAATTTAGGCTAAGACTAATAAAGAGAATAAGGCAGTAAATTTGGTTTTTAAATTTCATGAGCGCGTTGAATTATTTAGTTAATGTTTTGCACCTTTGGTGGGGTAACAAATATACTGATGAAATCGAAAATTTAATGATTTTAAGATACATCACCACTACATCAATAATCAAAAAAATAGCGATTTGTTTAATATAAATCTGTTTTATTTTGACAAATTTTAAGCAAATTGGACAGAATATACTACATCATCCATAAAAAACACTTTATATTTACGCAAAAATGATTTTATGAGGCTAAAGACCTATCTGTATCTATTTTTGCTGGTAATAGTTGCTGGAACAAGTCTTGCGCAAGTACCAAATGTAGGTTCACCTTCCATAATAAATTTTTCTAGATCTGACTATCAAGCGGGTACCCAAAATTGGGGGATTCAGCAAGATGAGCGTGGTATTATATATTTTGCCAACAATAAAGGATTGCTAGAATTTGATGGCTCTCATTGGAAATTGGTTCCTCTACCAAATGCTACGATTGTTCGATCAATTGGATTAGGGGAACAAGACCGGGTCTATTTAGGTGGTCAGAATGAATTTGGATATTTGGCAGTGGGTAAAAAGGGACAACAGGAATATACCTCTTTACGGCACTTAGTACCTGCTGAGTTTGATGGATTTGAGGATGTTTGGCGAATTTTTATCGATGAGGAAGTCGTTTATTTTTGTTCAGAAAAAGCTGTCTTTCAGTTAATGGATGGCGAATTAACCGTTTTTAAACCCCTCCAAAGCAATTTCGAAAGCTTTTTTCAAATCGAAAAAAGAATCATCCTTCAAGATTTTAATGGAGATGTTTTTGAAATCAAAGACCAAATCTTGGTGCCTATTTTATCAGATTTAAATTTACCACGGTTTCGAATTGTAGCAGTTTTGCCTTATGCGGGAGATCAATATTTGGTTTTTACTTTGATGGATGGGATTTTTATGATGACTAAAAATGAAGGGATTAAACCTTGGAACTCACCTGCGACTAAATTTCTAAAAGAACATCAAGCCTATTGTGCCATTAAACTAGATGATGGAACTTATGCCGTAGGAACTCCTCATAATGGAATGTTACATTTTGACAATCAAGGGCAAGAAATCTCACACCTTAATAAGATAAAAGGATTACAGAATAATACAGTGCTGTCAATTATGGAAGATATTCAGCACAACCTTTGGTTAGGTCTGGACAATGGAATTGATTATGCGGAGATCAATTCTCCTTTTTCAAAAATTAAAACAGAAGAAGGAATCGCTGGAACGGGATATGCTTCCATCGTTGAAAAAGGGAAGTTGTATTTAGGAACCAACCAAGGACTTTTTTGTGCAGATATAACGAGCAACAAAGTAGAAAAAGGTAAACAGAAATTTAGTCGTGTAAAAAATGGTCAAGGTCAAGTTTGGAGTATCAATCGAGTGAAAGACAGAGTCATCGTTGGGCAACATCAGGGGGCTTCTTACTTGGAGGGCGATCAGCTAATTCCGTTTTCTGATATCAAAGGAGCTTGGAAATTTTTAGCCTTAAAATCCAATCCAAATTATGGAATTGAGGGAACCTATTCGGGCTTGTATCTTTATGAAATTATTGATAGTGATTGGAAACTGATTGGTAAAATTAAAGGATTTGATGAGTCGGCTAGAATCTTAGAAGAAGATGAGGAAGGAAATATTTGGGTGACCCATAATTATAAAGGATTGTATAAAGTTGTCTTGGAAAAAGATCTTAAATCAACCAAAGAAGTAACTTTATATGCCGGAGGGAAAGGCTTGCCAGAGGAGTTGGTAATCAATGTAACCAAAGTACGAAACGAACTTTTATTTGCGACCAAGCAAGGAATTTTTCAATATGATAATGCTTTGGATTCGTTTAATTTACATCCAGATTTTTTAAAAATATTTGGTCCTGATCGAAATTTTCATCGAGTAATCGAGGACGAAGTAGGAAATGTTTGGTTCTCGGTAGACAATGAATTTGGGGTGATTGAAATTGAAGAACAAGGTGTTTTTAATAATTTTAAGGTGGAGTATTTTAATCAAATTCAAGATGATTTAGTAGATGGATTTGAACATATTTTTGCTGCTGATCAACAGCATATTTTTATTGGTACCGAGAAAGGATTTATGCGATATCGGCCATTGGAAGAAAAAAATAAAGGATTTGAATTTAAGGCATTGGTTCGAGAAGTAACCTCTATAACAGCCGCAGATTCGGTCATTTATTGGGGTAATAAAACCGATGAAAAATTTGAGTTTAATTATAGAATGAATGATTTTCGTTTTGTCTTTTCAGCGCCTTATTATGAAAAGATAAGCTACCTGAATTTTCGTTATAAACTCGAAGGATTTGAAGAAGAATGGACAGAATGGTCTCCAAAAACGGAAAAAGAATATACCAATTTAGCTGCTGGAAACTACCAGTTTCATGTACAAGCACGAAATGCTTATGGTCAAATCAGTGAAGAGACTAATTTTAGCTTTAAGATTTTCCAACCTTGGTATTGGTCTTTGGTTGCAAAAATTATTTATTTGATTTTAGGATTTTTAGGCTTATACAGTTTATTAAAATATGTAGCAAAAAGAGAAGAAAAGAAAACCGCTGCCTTTAAATTGGAACAGACTCAAAAACTGGAACTCAAAGAGGCTGAATTCAAAAAAGAAGTCGAGAAGTCCGAGGGAGAGATTATCAAACTCCGTAACGAAAAATTAAGCACAGATATTAGCCACAAAAACAGTCAACTGGCCTCAGCAACTATGCATCTAGTTCAGAAAACGGAAATTCTAAATAAGATAAAAAATGACTTGATCAACATTGAATCAGAAGCTTCTGGTGAGGTTAGAAAAAAAGTAAAACAAATTACTCGAGCTATTGAATCCGATATTCAACTAGACGATAGCTGGGCCCAATTCGAAACTTATTTTGATCAAGTTCACGAAAATTTCTTTAAACGTTTACGCGAAAAATACCCAAAACTCACTCCAAAAGATCAAAAGCTTTGCGCTTACCTGCGAATGAATCTTTCCACAAAAGAGATCGCTCCGTTATTAAATATCTCCGTGCGAGGCGTAGAAATTAGCCGATATCGCCTTCGGAAAAAATTAACGATTGAATCAGAAGTGAATCTGGTGGCTTTTATTATGGAAGTGTGATGGTGGATGTGCGGATTTTTTGATGTGTAGATGTGCGGATTAGTAGATCACATCATTCTGCGAGACAAGTTATGTGGATTTTGTTGGAATGAAAGTTAAATTAACATTCCCAAAATTTTTTAGTCTAATATCCATCTAAACGAATCACTATAAACCGTGAGATAAATTAAAAAGAAATTTAAAAACACTCCAATTAATCCTATTTTTACAATATGGTAATTCTCTTCTAGGCGATCAATAAAATGAAGCATTGCTGATAATAATAACCAAGAAAAACTTCCAGGAATCATTAGCGCAAATACAAAAAATAGGAAGTTAATAAAATTAGAAGAAACCCTATAATCTAATCCAAATCCTCTCATCAAAATAAAAAAGCCCCAAGCAATCCCTGCGATTAAAATTAAGGAAGTATATAAAGCATAAAAGAATTGGAATACATCTTCTAAAGTAGACCTAGAAAAATTATCATTTTGCAACTGCCCTTTTTCTAAGTTATCCATTTGAGATTCTTCATTGAAAAATTATCATTTCCCAGTCTTACTCACATAAAAAGGAAAGTTCGCCGTTGCTGCATTTCCATTTCCATCATAAATATAAGTAAATAATCGGTAGGCACCTTCTTTTCTTGGCGCTTTAAAAATGAGTTCACCTTTTGAACTACCTTCTTTGGCCGCTACCTCAACTGGTTCAGGACGTGATTCTTTATCACCACCAGATTTTATATCGGTACTTTCTGGTAAAATTTCGTAGCGATACTTAAGTTGATCATTGTCTGGGTCATTAGTTTCCAAATCAAATTGGACTTTACTACCAGGTTTGACATAAACGCTTGACTGAGTAACGCTTCCATTCATCTTCATATTTTTAATTGAAGGAG
>JALZUU010000035.1 GCA_023300665.1 Saprospiraceae bacterium
TTTTCTCGTCAATAGCGCGGCTATTCACTCAAAAAAGAGGCTCGATTTGAAAAATTTTCTCTAGTTCTCGACTGCTTTTCGAATTCTTAAACAACTTCAAATAATCAATCGTATGATGATGCTACAGAAAAAAATCGTTGGAATCTTCCTATTGTTTGTTTTGTTGGTGAATGTTTTACCAGCACAAAATCGGCTTTTATCACCAGAAGAATTTCTTCCTTCATCTTATGGAAAGCATTTTACACCACACCATTTATTGGTCGACTATTATGAACATGTCGCTGCCAATAGCGAACAAGTGGAAGTACAAACTTATGGAAGAACCAATCAACGAAGACCACTCCTATACACGATAGTGACCAGCAAAGAAAATTTTGCTAAACTAGAAGAAATTAGACAAAACAATCTTCGTCGTACTGGACTCGAAGAAGGAAGTGTGACGGATGATGATATTGCGATTGTATGGCTTAGTTTTGGGGTTCATGGTAATGAGGCAGGTGCTTCTGAAAGTGCTTTAGCAACGCTCTATGACCTCGCAAAACCAAATAATACAGCTGCTCAAAAATGGCTGGAAAATACAGTAGTAATCATTGATCCTGCGATTAATCCAGATGGTTTTTCTCGTTATACGCACTGGAATTGGAATATTGGTAACCATCTACCAAATCCACTTACCGAAGCGGCAGAACATCACGAACCTTGGCCTGGGGGTCGAGTCAATCATTATCTTTTTGATCTGAATCGAGACTGGGCTTGGCAGACGCAAGTAGAATCACAACAGCGACTAAAAATATACCACCAATGGATGCCGCATATTCATGTTGATTTTCACGAACAATATCACAATGATCCTTATTATTTTGCGCCAGCAGCTCAACCTTTCCATGCTTATATCACGCAATGGCAAGGGGATTTTCAGACGACTATTGGAAAAAACAATGCAAAGTATTTTGATGAAAAAGGTTGGTTGTATTATACGCGAGAAATTTTTGACCTTTTTTATCCTAGTTATGGAGATACTTATCCGACCTTTAATGGTGCCATCGGTATGACTTATGAACAAGGAGGACACAGCATGGCAGGACGTGCTATTTTATTAGAAAATGGAGATACCTTACAGTTAATAGATCGAATTACCCATCACAAAACAACCGCACTTTCTACCATCGAAGTGGCTTCGCAGAATGCCCAACAATTGACCAATCAATTTGCGGATTATTTTAAAAACAGTGCTGCCAATCCTAGTGGTGAATACACATCTTTTGTTGTAAAAGCGGGTAATGGAAATGATAAAATTAAATTTCTCTGTGATTTTTTAGATAGTCATGCTATCGAATATGGTTTAGCTGGAAAAAGTCAATCTGTCGGATCGGCCTTTAGCTACCGAACAGGAACTACTGGTAGTTTTGATCTCGCTGCAGATGATTTGGTGATTAATGCACACCAACCAATGTCTATTTTGACACAAGTGCTTTTTGAACCAGAACCGTTTTTAGTCGATTCATTGACCTATGATATAACTGCTTGGGCACTACCTTATGCTTATGGATTAGATGCCTATGCATTAAAGACTGACCTAAAACCAAGAGAAGAATATGTTGCTAAAGAATTTAAAGCTTACGATTTGAATGGTTCATCTGCTTATGCTTATTTGGTAGCATGGGATGGATTAGAAGATGCGCGGTTTTTAAATGCTTTACAAGAAAAAAATGTATCTGTAAAAGTAGCTTCTGTAGATGTTAGTTTGGAAGGGGAGAATTTTCCGGCTGGAACGCTAATCATCAATCGAGGTGATAATCGCAAACTGGGAAAATCTTTTGATCGGATTGTTTTAGAAACAGCCAATGAACTGAAAGCAACTGTTAGGCCGGTGATGACTGGTTTTTCTGCCAACGGAAAAGATCTAGGATCTGATAAAATGAAATTATTAAAAAAACCACAAATCATGATCGTAGGAGGAGAGGGAACAAACCCGAATTCTTTTGGTCATCTTTGGCACTTTTTTGATCAAGAATTAGAATTTCAAGTAACGAATGTTTATACCGATGATTTTGGTAGAACGAGTTTGACTGATTATAATGTACTGGTAATGGCCGATGGTAGTTATCCTAAAATGGACAGTACCGCAATGGCAAAAATTGCTGACTGGGTACGTGGTGGTGGAAAACTCATCGCACTGGGATCTGCAGTAGGTAAGTTGAGTAGACATGCTGGTTTTAAAATAAAAAGAAAGAAAAGTTCAGGTAGTAGTTCTATAGAAAAAGATAAACCTAAAAGGACCCACTACGCAGGACAAGAAAGGCGATCTATTACGCACGCAATGCCTGGTGCGATTTATAAAATAAAATTAGATAACACCCATCCACTTGCTTATGGCTTACCGGAATATTATCACACATTAAAAAATAGTACTGCTGCTTATAAGTATATGAATAGTGGTTGGAATGTGGGATATATCGATAAGGACCCAGAAATTACTGGATTTGTAGGATTTGAAGCAAAAAAGAAATTGGAAGAAACGACTGTTTTTGGCGTACAGAACCTTGGACGCGGAAAAGTCGTATACATGGTGGATAATCCGCTTTTTCGTGGATTTTGGCGACAAGGAAAGTTTATTTTTATTAATGCAGTATTTTTGCTTTAATAGTAAAATATTCGCTATCCGCTAACTCAAAAAATCATTATCTAACCTGGCTTTTGGCCATTGACTTATTGAATATTGGCATTTGATCGATTAATTAAAGGATTACGTAAGGTACGCGTTTGGCATCGGTATTTAGGATTGGTACTTTGCCTATTGCTTATCATCAGTGCGGGTACAGGAATTTTGCTGGCATTAAAAAAAGATGTAGCAATAATTCAACCTTCTACCCAACGTGGGACGGTTACGGATCTGACCCAATGGAAAAGAATCTCAGAATTATCTTTACTAGGAAAGGAAGCACTTTATAAAAGTTATCCCGAACAAGTTGGAAATAGAGTCGATAGAATTGATGTTCGTCCCAGTAAGGGAATGGTTAAAGTTCTATTTAAAGATGATAATTGGGAAGTACAATTAGATGGTGCTTCAGGAGAAGTATTGTCTGTTGATGTCCGATATTCTGATTGGATAGAATCACTTCATGATGGTTCTATTTTTGGCGATATTTTTAAGCTGACTGCCATGAATTTTTTAGGATGGGGAGTCATGTTGCTTGCTATTACTGGGTTCTGGTTATGGTATGGACCCAAACGTTTACGAGGTCTTAGGTGGAAAAGAAAATGATTAAATTCTTAATAAAATCTTTGTTCCTTCTACTTTCCCGTCTGTAACTATATCTTTAATTTCAAGTCGTTTTAGGCCACTTGGTTGTTCGCCTAATAAACTGAGTCGTTCTTGGGTGACTGTCAGTGCGAGTGATTTGTGCTGAGCTTCGATTTGACTTTTACGTTCTTTTGCTGCCGCTCTACCAATTCCATTATCTAAAATCATGGCCTCTAAAAAACCATTTCTTTGAGTGAAACTAATTTCAATTTTTCCGCCCGATGGCACGTGAGCTACTCCGTGAATAATGGCATTTTCTACAAAAGGCTGAATTAACATCGGAGGAATTGGCTTTTCGGGATCGGTCGTTCCTACTAATTCTATGTGATAGTCAAAACTATTATTTCGACTCATTTTTTCCATAGCTAAGTAGTTTTCTAAGCTTTGAATTTCTTCCTCCAAAGGAATGGTCGCTACGCGTGAATTTTCTAAGGTAGCCCGCATTAATTTAGAGAATTTGGCTAATTGATAACGAGCATCTCGATGGTCAGTTGCATTTATTTTACTTTGAATCGTATTTAAAACATTAAAAATAAAATGTGGATTCATCTGTAATTGTAAAGCCTTCTGTTCTATTTCGAGTAAGTGTTTTTCCATCTCTAGCCTTTCTGTTTTTTGTTTGGATTCTTGTCGAACAGCACGGATGCGATAAAAGAAAAAACTTCCAAGGAGAAAAATTCCCAACAATATACTTACAAGTTTAAACCACCATGTTTTCCAAAGAGGTGTGCTAATGATAAACGCTACAGATTGCTCAGGACTTTTAATTCCGGCAGCACTGATTGACTTCACTCGAAAAGTATATTTACCAGAAGGAAGATAAGGGAAGTCACTTTTCTGATCCGTTTGTGGCAATGACCATTCTTCCGTCAAACCATCCATTTTCCACTGATACTTTAAGGGAGAAGATTGTCCAAGATGCAACCCGTTATATTCAAAACTAATATTATTGTCATTGTGATTAAAAGTCAACGTAGAATCGACTTGTCCCCATTTATTTAGTACGTTTTGATAACGAGTATTCTTTAAAGAATCATACGATAATCTGATATTGGTAATCTGAATTTTTGGAGCATTTGCATCTTTTTTTAATGCTTTTGGCGTGTACTTCATGAGTCCGCCGATGGTGCCAAACCATAAGGTATTTTGATCTTTTATGATCGCACTTTCACAAGTTTCTCCTCCTTTAAACCCTTCCTTATTTCCGTAAAAATTTTCCGCTTCAATCTCGTCACGACCACTACTCACTGCGATCAGATCCACTCCTGATTGATTGCCTACCCAAAGTTGATTATTAGATGAAAAAATAAGGGCATAAATATTATTAGAACTAAGACCTTCTTGTTCTCCAAAAACTGTAAACTGAGGTTGCTGTCCATAAAGATGAATATTGAAAATTCCATTGTCTGCTGTACCAGCCCAAAGATAGCCTAAGGAATCTTCCGTTAAAGTACGTACATGCATGGAGGGCAGACTATCTTTAGTAGAAAAATTGAGTAGGGTACTATCATTTTCAATATAACCAATCCCACCACCTCTAGTCGCATACCAAAGTCGCTGCCAACGATCTAAATGTAAGTCATAAATCGCGTTGATTGGTAAACCATTTTTTTCTGTAAATTTATTAATACGGTAGGTGTTTCCACTGCTATCCCGATGATCAATTGCTAGTCGAGCAATACCCGCATCCATCATGGCTACCCAAATATTTCCTAAAGTATCTTCTACAATATCTTGGATTAAGTTGCCATCAATTCCATCCCATGGTTGAAATTGGCGATAACTATTTCGGTCATATAACTTGAGGCCATCCCCTTCCGTTCCGATCCAAATACGATCTTTTTGATCGACTAAAATTGCACGGCATTTGATGTCGGCAAAATTTCTTTGTTGGCTAAAGTTGTTAAACTTTTCACCATCAAAAGTACTGATGCCACGACTGGTTGCTAACCAAAGTTTTTTCGAAGTATCTTGGCTAATCGCATAGATTTCTTTGTCGGCCAATCCGTCTGCTTCGGTATAGTGTGTGAATTTTTGGGTACTTGCTGCGTATCGTGTTAGGCCACCGCCAGAAGTACCTAACCAATAATTTCCCCATTCGTCTGTTAAGGTCACTTTGATATTATCACTTTCTAAACCCGGAGTGGTACGTTCGCGTAGCCAAAAACTGGTATTAGTGGTTGGATTGTAACAATATGCGCCCTCATTGACCATTCCAACCCATATTCTTCCTTTTTTATCTGTTGAAATAGTATTAATTCCAAGTCCTTCTTCGAGTTGATCGGATTCCGAAAAGCGGCTAATAGCGCCCTTATGATAAATACTTATTCCGCCAGTGGCAGTAGCCAACCAGATCCGTCCATCATCGGTGGTGGTGATTGCACGAACATGGTCTCGGCTGAGTCCGTCAATGGTACTGATTTTATTAAAAAAATTATTTTCAAAATAATAGGCACCTTCGGTAGTGGCTATCCATAAAATTCCATTTTTGGTTAGAAAAAGATCTTCTATGTTTAGGTGGTCTGGAAAACTTGGAACAGCGATTAACTGATCTTTTTTTAAGAAAAATAAACCTCGATCAGTAGCAACCCATATTTTTTTGTCTGATGTCTGAATTAAATCATTGACCTGTTTTACATTGGGAGGTAGAGTAGAGAGTGAGTGAAAATGATGTCCATTAAAAATAGTAATATTTCCAGCACCACCGATGATAATATTTTTTTGATCATCTTCTAATAGTGTACTGATGTATCGAGTTCCAGGCTGTTCATATCCAATGAATTTTTTAAAAGTCTGACCATCATAAAGGCTTAGACCACCCCCCCAAGTGCCAATCCAGAGACGCCCACGGCTATCTTCCAATAGACTATAGATTTGTGAGTGTCCAACAGTAAAGGAAGGATAATTTTTAGCAACAAAATTTTGGGCAGCAACCGAAAAGGTGAAAGCATGAAACAATAAACCAATAAGTATTAGTTTTAAATGAGAAAGTAAACAAGATAATTTCCACTTCATTTTTTTCATCAATAAAATTTAAGATTTCACCACAAAAATAGATCTATTCATCGGGAGGTGCATTTTAAGAAAAACATATTAAAATTTTGGTTTAATTGTTGATGATTGTATTTCAGCTTTAAGATTAAAAATTAACCTTTATAAGTTTCAGAAAAGGTAAGTTTTTTTTATATTTGTCCACATGGGGTTAGAATTTTTTGTATATTCAGCACCTACAGAAGGAACGTTTTAAAGTGAAGTTATCAAATAACTTCGATTAGACACTATTTTAGAAACACTATAATATAACTACATGGGAAAGATAATCGCTCTTTTAAATCACAAAGGTGGTGTGGGAAAAACTACAAGTGCCATTAACATTGGTGCTGGATTAGTAGAATTAGGACAAAAAGTTCTACTAATTGACCTGGATCCTCAAGCCAATCTCACCCTTTCATTGGGTATTCCAAGACAAAAATATACGATTTATGAATCTATTCGCGGCGAAAGCGAATTGGTACCTTACACTGCTAAGGAAAGAATGGATGTTATTACCTCTAGTCTGGACTTATCTGGTGCAGAAATGGAGTTGATTAATGAAGCAGGTCGTGAGTATATCCTACAAGAATTATTTCAGCCAGTTTTGGAAGAGTATGATTATATTATTATTGACTGCCCACCATCACTTGGTCTATTAACCTTAAATGCGTTGACGACTAGCGATTATGTCTACATTCCATTACAGACGGAATTCTTAGCATTGCAAGGATTGACCAAGATCAAGCAGGTAATTGATAAAGTGAGGTTCCGTTTAAATAAAAAATTAGAGATCGGTGGTGTAATTGCTACGATGTATGATGCACGAAAAGTACTAAATCGTGATGTTGTAGCAACTATTCAGAAGTATTTTGGTGAGAAAGTATTCAAAACTTTAATTCGTGATAATGTAACATTGGCTGAAGCACCTGCTCAACGAATGGATATTTTTTCTTACGCAAAAAGTAGTAATGGAGCGAAGGACTATTTAGAACTTTGTAAAGAGATTTTAGAGCGTACTGCTGTAAAAGAAGAAGCCTAAAACCGCAATCTTATAATAGACTTGTTATGTAAAAGCTGATGAAGCAAAAGTGGACAAATTTTATTGTGAAACAATATATAATTAAGTCTAACATTTATGAACCCACTTAAATCCCACGATTGTGAGTAAGAAAAAATTAATAGACGGTTTAGAAAGTTTGTTTGGAGCGCCACAGGCTTCTGTAGAGGAAGAGACGGCATTCATGGGAGACAAAGTATTACCAGAAGGTAAGAAATCAAGTAGATCTTCGCAGAAGAAAAATTCGCAAAGAAAAGCTTCAAATAAAGGAAATCGCTCTGGAAGTAGTAAAAGCTTTACGGCAGATTTAGAATCTTTATTTCAGACGGTAGTCAAAGAATCAGTTGCTGAAGAGAAGAAAAAAGCTGAGCGTGAGAAAAAGCGAACAATGGGAACGTCTCAATCAGATATTGGAGCGACGGAAAAATCTCGTCGCCCAATGAGCGGACTAGATGCTTTGATTAGAAATACGGTTGAACCGAATAAAGAAAAAATTACAGAAGCAGTTGTTATCCCTAAAGAAAAAAAACGAGTAACCTTTGTTTTTGAGAAGAAGAAACTTTTAAAATTAAAAACAATTGCTAAACTAGAAAAGGCGTATCTAAAGGATATTATCGGTGGCCTCATCTCAGAATATTTAGATGAGTACGATATTGATCAGGGAAAATCTTCGGAATCTTCCAACTAATCGTAAGAGATATGTCTAACCTCAAAAACGGCTGATTCCAATTTGGAACCAGCCGTTTTTTAATTAATCTTTTTACTTTTTATTGATTCTTTGTTTTTTAAACAACTTCAATAAGTCTAATAAACTTTCCGTATGGATCGACTTTCCGAGTTTCGTATCTTTTACAACCATACCATTCATCCCGAACTGGTCAGAATGGAAAATAGACGCAAAAAATTACTCTGGCTCTCTTTCATCAGTATTCTACTATTTTTAGTCATTGGTTTTGTCGCCATGTACCTGAATATTTCTACCGTTACTTTTTTTCTGATGATTCCACTCGGACTTTATTTAGGGTATCTGAGCTACCGAATGAATGAATTTGTTAAAACCTTTAAGCCAAACGTAGTCAACCTTGTATTAGATTTTATTGATGATGATTTAAATTTTGATACGCTGCGATATGATGTTGAACGGTTTATCGGAAAAAAGCAATTTAAGAAAAGTAAAATTTTTACTTCGAATGCTTCGTTTTATAAAGGAGAAGATTATATCAGTGGGAAAATCGGTGAAGTTCCTTTTGAAATGTGTGAGTTAAAAGTGCGAGAATTATCAAAGGTACGTGATCGATATAACTACGTCTTTCGTGGCGTATTTATGCGCGCAACCATGAAGCGGCCAGTAAGAGGGTCCATCCTTATCTTGCCAGCGGCCTTTAAACAATATCTCACTCGGACCATTAAATCATTTGATCGTGCAGGAGGAGAGCAAATAGACGAATCGTTTATGAATCCCGCTTTTGGAAAGCTGTTTGATGTTTATGTTTCACCTGATGCGCAACCGAGATATGTGTTAGACGAAGACATTCAGATAAAAATTGCTTCTTATCGCGAAAAAATAGGTAAGGAAATTTACCTTAGTTTTGTAAATAACGATATATATGTTGCAGTGACTGAACCAAAAGACATTTTAGAACCTTATATATTCCGTTCGAATGTCAGTTTTACACTGGTACTAGAATTTTTTAAAGATATTCAACTTTTACTAGGTATTGTACAGGATTTTGACGGCAGAAGTGCCGACGATACACAAAAATTATTGTCATGAAAAAAATATTTATTCCATACTTTCTCTTTTTAATATTAATCATTGCTGGTTGTAGCCCAAAGACGACTCAAAAGGTCTCTACTGAAGCAGTTTCTATAGTTCCTACTGAAAAATCACTATTGTGGAAAATAGATGGAAAAGATCTGACGCAGCCCTCTTATCTTTATGGAACTATTCACATGATTGATAAAGAAGACTTCTTTTTGACCGATTCTACCGTGGCTGTATTTGATCGAATGAAGCAGGTGGTTTTTGAAATTAACATGGAAGATATGTCTGATATGGGCGCGATGATGGGAATGATTGGTAAAATAATGATGGAGGATGGAACAACTCTACGTGATCTTTTAAGCAAAGAAGATTATAAAATGGTGAGTGATCACTTCTCTGGTTTAGGATTGCCAATGATGATGTTGGAGAGAATTAAGCCGATGTTCTTATCCGCCATGTCAGGAGGAGATTTTGACTTTACAAGTCCTTCTCCAGGAGGTGGAATGGGGGATGATATAAAATCTTACGAGATGGAATTTATGGAAATGGCAACTGAGGATAACAAAACAATGGGAGGATTAGAAACCATAGAATATCAGATGAGTGTATTTGACAGTATTCCCTATACAGACCAAGCAGATATGTTGGTGACTTCTATTCGTGGAGGAGGAGAGGAAGGAGAAGATGAACTAAGTAAGATGGTAGAAATTTATAAACAACAAGATATTGCTGGTATGCAACAAATGTTTAAATCAGATGTCGATGGTATCGGAAAATACGAAGATATCTTTTTGAAAAATAGAAACCAAAACTGGATTCCTATTATTGAAAAAATGGCAAAAGAGCAAGGTACCTTCTTTGCTGTTGGTGCTGGACACTTGGGTGGTGAATTTGGTGTTATTACACTCTTGCGAAAAGCAGGTTATAATGTCTCTCCAGTAATGTCGACAGCATTAAAGACATTGCCAAGCAAAAAAAGAAAGGCAACACGAATGTAGAAAATAAAACTGCCTTGAAATAAAAAACGCTTACCTTTTGGGTAAGCGTTTTTTATTTTTAAACAGCTTCTTTACAAACGTCAAAAACACTAATCTCTTTCTATCACCAATCGAGTATGTAATGCTTTTCGTTTTCCTGCCTGAAATCTTATTAGATAAATTCCGTTAGGATAACCACTCACATCTAAAATGATCCGCTGATCTGCTGTAGGATCATATTCTTGTTGGTGGATAACTTGTCCTAAACTGTTGGTAAGCATTAAATTAACGGAATGATCGGTCAATAAATGACTTACTAAGGTAACTTGTGAATTGGCGGGATTAGGGAAAGCAGTTAGTCGTTCTACTGTTGTACCTAAATTTATCGTTTGTATATTGGTAAATACTTTTGATCCATCATTTTTTACCGCAAGAATCCGGTATTCATAACTACCACTGGTAACCGAGTGATCGATGTATTGATAAAAATGAGGTTGTGGACTATTGTCATAAGAAGCCACCTGATCAATTTCCGTAAACTCGCCATCTATTCCTTTTCGTTCAATCGTATAAACTCCTGTTTCTGCATCAAGATTAGAAACCCAATTCATCCTAACCGTACGTGCTTCGAAAGAAGCTGAGAGGTTGAACATGATTTGACTATTTACGATAGCGTTGACGGGAGCAGGTTGAATATTGATGGTGTAATCTTCTACTTCTCCTGTAGTGAAATTCTCACAAGGGCCGACTGCCAAATCCCGACTCATGGTAACACGCATTCGAGTATTACCTGATGGAGCATTATTCGGTATGGTGATATCCTCAATAATAGGAGGAACAGTTGTCCCATTTATTCCATTGTTATAAACAGTGGAAATTACAAGTTCTCCAGGATCATTAAAATTTTCATTTCCATTAAAATCAATCCACACCTGGAAGTGCTCTGTAAAATGGGTATAACTAAAAACAGGTTGAATCGATAAATTATAAGATTCTCCTTTTATGACATTAGCCGTTAGTGCCGTAAAATCACCATAGCCATTTTTATTACTGGTATTATCTAAATCATTTAAACTGACATTGCCAATCCATTCTTCCCACGGAGCAGAAGCTACTGATTCACAGTAACCATTGCCAATTGGACCACCATCACTAACGGTAATAGTAAAGGAACAATTTTCAATATTCCCACAACCGTCCGCAGCTTCGTAAGTAATTGTAGTTGTACCAAGAGGGAAACTACTTCCAGAAGGTAGCCCGTCAATTTGATCAATAGTAAGAATGTCTCCAGGACAAGTGCTGACGGGCGTTGGAATATCCCACGTAGCGGTAGCTGTGATGGATCCAGAGACGGCAGTTAAGTTTTGATTCGCAGGACAACTGATTGCTAGTGTAGCTGGATCATTATTTATGACAATGGTAAAGGAACAATTTTCAATATTTCCGCAATCATCGGTAGCTTCATAGATAATCGTAGTTGTACCAATCGGAAAATCACTTCCAGAAGATAGTCCCTCAATTTGGTCAATAGAAATAATACCGCCAGGACAAGTAGTAACGGACGTTGGAATATCCCATGAAGCGGTAGCTGTAGTGGATCCAGAGACAGCAGTCAAGTTTTGATTCACAGGACAACTGATTGTTAGCAAAGCTGGATCGCTATTTAGAGTAATAGCAAAAGAACAGATTTCAGTATTTCCACAATCGTCTGTTGCTTCATATTCGATGGTATAATTTCCTAGTGGTTGGGTACTACCATTTGCTGGGCCACTAGTTTGTGTGAGTGTTGGGGTACCAGTAGGACAAGTACTAGTAACAGTGGGAGCTTCCCAATTAATGACTCCTGTCGTAGAACCAACTCCAGCACTAATGTTTAGATCTGTTGAACAATTGAGTGTCAAGATTGGGCCGCTGTTGATAATATTAACAGTATAGTCTTCCACTTCTCCAAATTCAAAGAGTTCACAAGGTCCTGCCGCTTCATCACGCTTCATACTTACCCGCATTCTTGTATTTCCTGTAAGAGCTCCTGAAGGGATGGTGATATTTTCAATGATTGGACTCGCAGTAGTGCCATTGGTCCCGTTGTCATAAACAGCCGCAACGACTAGTTCACCAGGATCAGCAAAACTTTCATTTTGATTAAAATCGATCCAAACTTGAATATATTCAGTATAATGTGTGTAGCTGAAAGTAGGTTGAATACTAAGTTGATAATTACTTCCTAAGTCTACATTGGCCACTAGACTAGTGAAGTCGCTATATCCAGTTTTATTACTGATATTATCCAAATCATTTAAACTAACATTGCTAATCCATTCTTGCCACGGTGCAGAAGCAGCTGATTCACAATAACCGTTTCCAATCGGACCACCAGCATTCACTGTAATATTAAATGTACAGACTTCGATATTTCCACAATCATCGGTTGCTTCGTAAGAAATAGAGGTGATACCAATAGGAAAGGAACTTCCAGCGCTAAGACCAGCTATTTGTAAAATATTCGTAACTCCTGATGGGCAAGTTGTTGTAGAAATAGGGGTGTTCCAAGTTGTGATAATGGTACTTTCTCCTGGTAAGGTAGTAAGCGTTTGATTGGCCGGACAGTCTAAACTCAATGTGGTTACACCTCCATCGTTAATCGTGATGGTAAAAGAGCAAGTTTCGATGTTTCCACAATCATCCGTGGCTTCATAAGTAATGGTATTTACACCAATAGGAAAGTCATCACCAGAAGTAAGTCCTGCTATTTGATTGAGCAAAGTAGTACTTGTTGGACAAGTAGTACTTGGAGATGGAATTGCCCAAGAGGCTGTAGCAGTTGAAGCACCTGGCAAGGTAGAAATTATCTGATCGGATGGACAAATGAGCGTAAGTGTCGCAGGTTGGCTTTCGACAGAGATATCAAAAGAACAAGATTCGATATTTTCACAATTGTCAGTTGCTTCGTAGGAAATGGTATAAATGCCAAGGGATACGGTACTTCCATTAGTAGGTCCACTCGTTTGTAATAGGTTGATATTATCGTCAGGACAAGTAGTTGAAACAACAGGCTCATTCCATGCTATGACACCGGAAGTAGCAGCTACACCAGCATCAATAGTAAAATCATTTAAACAATTTAAATTTAGTATTGGTCCGCCTTGAGTTATGCTAACGGTATAGTCTTCTACTTCTCCCAGATCAAAATTTTCACAAGAAGAACTGGCTTGATTTCTTTGCATTGAAACACGCATTCTGGTATTTCCAGAAGAAGCACTTGAAGGAATCGTAATGCTTTGTGAAACGGGAATAGCCGAAGTTCCATTTACCCCATTTTCATAAACTTCAGAAAGTACCAATTCACCGGGATCATTAAAACTTTCGTTTTGATTAAAGTCAATCCATACCTGAATATATTCGGTGTAATGTGTATAACTGAAAATAGGTTGTACAGATAAGGAATAACTCTCACCAGTATTTACGTTAGCAGTTAAAGCCGTAAAGTCACTATATCCTGATTTTGGGCTTGTATTATCTAGGTCACCAAAACTTACATTACCAATCCATTCAACCCAAGATTGGTCAGCACTAGCGTCACAATATCCATTACCGATTGGACCACTATCGTTGACATTGATGGTAAAAGAACAAGTTTCAATATTCCCACAATCATCGGTTGCTTCGTAAGAAATAGTATTAATACCAATAGGAAACTCATCACCTGGTGCGAGACCTGCGGTTTGTAAAATAGTAGTTGTCCCGTCTGGACAAGTAGTACTAGGTGTTGGAATATCCCAA
>JALZUU010000036.1 GCA_023300665.1 Saprospiraceae bacterium
ATTTCAAGAACTGATTTACAGTCGAGCAATCACCGATAAATTTCCTTTCACCTTATCTCCTTTTTGGACTTCAATCTTAGCATCTAAAGGTAAATACAAATCTACTCTAGAGCCAAATTTTATAAAACCCATATCCGCTCCTTGTTGTACTTCATCACCAATTTCTAGATAGTTGACGATTCTTTTAGCAAGGGCACCTGCAACTTGTCGCATCAAAATTTCAGAATCTCCATTGCCAATAACAGTAGTAGTTCGTTCATTTTCATCCGAAGATTTAGGGTGCCAAGCAACGAGGTATTTTCCAGGATGGTATTTAAAATAGTTAACGGTACCACTGATTGGATTTCGGTTGACGTGTACATTAGTAGGACTCATAAAAATAGAAACCTGTAACCGCTTGGCTTGAAAATATTCATTCTCGGTGGTTTCTTCGATGACCACAATCTTTCCATCTGCTGGTGCATAAACCACGTTATCATCTGCTACTAAAATCTCTCGGCGTGGATTTCGGAAAAATTGTAATACTAAAAAGAAAAGAACAAGCGAAATAATACCTGTTATCATCAACAGACTAGGAACAAAGTAAAAGACAGCTAGATTAAGTAAAGCCAGCAATACGATGCTACCAAAAATAATTTTATAGCCCTCGTGATGTATTTTCTGGAATAGATTCATTCTTGTTTTGTTATTTTGCTTGGAACATATTTGCTTTTAGAAGCTTAAAAAATCCAAAAGCAATTTCGTAAAAGTCGCCCAAAGTTAAGCAATTTTCGGGGTTCATCACTATTTGCTGGTCGAACAACTTAAATATAAAAAATTATCTATATGAAAATAGCGTTTTTCTTTCTTTCGTTTTTAAAATTTAATTTGTCCACGTACTTAAATTAGAATTTACCGAAATATTGTTGGTAATCAACCTTCTATATATAGTAAAAAAGCTGCTACGAAGGGCACCACAAAGATAAAGGCATCAAATCGATCAAGAAAACCTCCATGGCCAGGAAGAAAGCTTCCAGAGTCTTTTACACCTTTACTACGTTTGAGCATAGATTCTATCAGGTCGCCAATAGAGCCAAAAACAGCGGTCAATCCAGCAATTACCAGCCAGTTAAACCTAGATTGCTCCGGAAATACCATGCTGAGTAAAAAACCTGCTGCAATCGTAGTGATGGCTCCGCCAATGCTCCCTTCCCAAGTTTTATTAGGAGAAATTCGGGGAAATAAAGGGGTCTTTCCAATTTTAGAACCAATCAAATAGGCGCCAGAATCATTGGCCCAAGTAAGAAGAAGAATTCCAAATATCGTATTGGGTAGGTAAGTATCTCCCTCAATTCCAACAAGAATCAACATAGACATAGGTAGTCCAACGTAAAACATCCCTAAAAATAGATGTGCAAGATTTGTAAAAGGTTCTTTTGTATTGGCAAATAATTCTCGGATAAAAATCAAAAAGACAAAAGGAATAGATAGAATGGTGGCTTTTTTTAGAAACACAAAAGGATCGCCTGTTATTCCTAGTTTATAAATTGCCGTAATAAGAACAGGCAATACGCCCATAATCGTACCTGCTATTTTATAATGGCGAATATTAGTCGGATTTTGAGCGACCAACGTCATTCCAATAAATTCCCACAAACAAAGGGCAGTAATTAGAATAAAAAGAGCAACAAAAGGGTAGAGCCCTCCATATAAACCGCCCAACATCACAGCTACAAATACAATGGCAGTAAGAATTCTAGTAGTCATAAATAAAGTTTTCTCGAGGTATTAAAAATGCTATACGTTTGTATGTTCGTTGGTTTTGAATGAATCAGATTCAAAGAAGAATCTCCGATTTTTTATCAAAAAATAACCAAATATCGTTGCTCCTATCGCAGCCATTACTAGTGAATAAGTCAGCGTAACACCTGTACTGACATCAGGAATTTGCTCCGAAAACGCAAGATAAGGTGCTGAAACAGGTATTGCGTTGTTAAAAAAGTGAAGAATAATCGGAATCCACAAATTATTAGACCAATAATATAAATAACCTAACACAGCACCCAATACAATTCGAGGAAAAAATCCCTCAAATTGAAAGTGAAACGCACTAAAAAAGAAGGCTCCCAGCCAAATAGCTAGATGTGGCGACTTAAAGTAGTTGATTAACTTCGTCTGAACAATTCCTCTAAAAAATAACTCTTCTCCAACTGCTGGAATAGCTGCGATCACTAATAAATTGAGTATCCATTCTAACGGCGAATCGACCGATAAGATCGTTGAAATCATTTTAGCAGCATCTGATTCCAAGCTTGTAGCCCATGCTGGCAACGGTAAAAGCTGATTTAACCAAGCACTAAGATTGACAAATGGTGAACTTAATATTATGCATAAAAAGCTAAAAATCAATGCTTTAGATAGTGGAATTTTGTTTAAATTAAAATAATCACCAGCCTCTTTTCTTTTTATAATCCACCAAAAAAAGAAAGAAGGTAACATAAACGTGAAAATCTGATGGATGGCTGCGGTGGTACGAAAGAATCGACGAGCATGGTCTTTTGACCCTTTATTGAATATTTCACTCATATTCGTCAGATCAACATTATTTAGATAAGCATATCCAAAACTTAATACCGTACCTGTCAAGCTAAGTAGAAGGACAAGCAGCGTAATAGCAAGTAGCTCCGTTTTATTATCAGTATTTTTTCTCTCTTTGATCAAGGAAAGGTTTAATTTTTTAGTTCAAAAATTAAGATAAAACGTAAAAGTAGGACAAATATGTCTTAGATAATCATTTTGTTTTTGAATTATCTCTAAATCGAAGGCAGCATAATCAATTTTCAAAGCGTTTTAACCACTAGCAAAGCAATCTAGAAAAACAATTTTACAATTTGAAACCCCTTGCACCACACTTAAGTGTTAATGTTAATAAAATAGCTCTCCTACGGAATGCTCGTGGCGGGAATCTACCTAATTTGATACAAGTAGCGAAAGATTGTGAAGCTTACGGTGCTCAAGGAATTACCGTACATCCAAGACCGGATGAACGCCATATACGCTACGCTGATGTTCCTCTACTCAAAGAAATCGTTACCACAGAATTCAACATTGAAGGAAATCCCAACCCTAAATTTATGGAGTTGGTCCTAGCTAATCGGCCACATCAATGTACCCTAGTACCTGATGCTCCCAATGTTTTAACCTCTGATCGAGGCTGGGATACTATACAACATGCTGATTTTCTGAAAGATATAACTGCCCAGTTACACGAAAAAGATATTCGCGTTTCAATTTTTGTAAATGCGGATGAAAAAATGGTCGAAGGTGCCAAAGCAGTAAATGCAGATCGAATTGAACTATATACTGGAGATTATGCAAATAATTATGCTGAAAATCCCGAAGCTGCAGTACGATCACATTTTTTAGCTGCTTTAGAAGCCAATAAAATAGACATCGGAATCAATGCCGGTCATGACCTGAATCTTGATAATTTAGAATTTTATCGTCAAAATGTTCCAGGATTATTAGAAGTCTCGATTGGACAAGCTTTAGTAGCAGATGCACTTTACTATGGATTGCATAATACCATACAAATGTATCGTCAGCGACTAATGGTAAAGGAAATGATTTAATTATATGTTGTCAAAAATAGATGAAGTGTTGACTATCAATGACTTGGAAGTAAATCATTTATCTATTGTTAAAACAACTTCAATATTTGCCTTTTATTTTTTAGAAAAAAAGAGGTCAAATACTATCTTTGCGTATTATATACTTTCTATAAGCGAAATTTTATTACTTAACTAAAAATGAATTAGTATGAAAAAATGTTCACTAATTCTAGTAATGTTCTTTTTTGCAGTGGGTTTTACCATGGCACAAAGGACTGTTACTGGAGTAATTATTGATGACCTTGGCGATGCGTTGATCGGAGCCAATATTGTGGTCAAAGGTACTACTATCGGAACCGTTACGGATATCGAGGGTAAGTACTCACTTAATGTACCAGCAGGAAATGATGTGCTGGTTTTTAGCTATACTGGATATAGTACACAGGAAATTACCTTAGGGGAATCTAATGTACTTGACATGACCATGACGGAAGGGGTAGAACTCTCACAGGTGGTGGTAACTGGTTTAGGTATCAAAAAAGAAAAGAAGGCACTCGGATATGGTGTCTCTACAGTAGGAACTGAGCAGATTGCCAATCGGGCAGAATCAGATGTTGCTCGTATCTTACGTGGTAAAGCTACCGGTGTTAATATTACCACAACTTCTGGTTTAGCTGGATCTGGTACAAACATCGTAATTAGAGGGTACTCTTCTATCTCAGGAAGTAATCAGCCGTTATTCGTAGTGGATGGTGTTCCTTTTAATACAAGTACAACTTCTGATAGAGGTGGATTTACTACAGGTAGTGCAACTGCTTCTAGTCGATTTTTGGATTTAGATCCTAACAGTATCGCTGAAATTTCTATTCTAAAAGGTCTATCTGCTACCGTACTATATGGTGAAGCTGGACGAAA
>JALZUU010000037.1 GCA_023300665.1 Saprospiraceae bacterium
TGATCGTCTTAATAAATCGCTTATCTCGGGCTTTAACCTTTACACGCCATATTCGCCACGGATGTATGATCTTGTTCATCAAAATGATACAACAGGCGCTATTGCTGGAAAAATATTTCATATCTATCGATACAATAGCGAAATATTCCAACGGTCCATGTTCTACCTAAATAAAACGGATGAAGACTGGTTGCTTGATCGAGTTATCAACGATGCGATGGTCGCAGGTATTACCGACTATGTGGCTGACACCATCAAAATTGAAGAACCCCGTACCATAAAGCCTGAAGATAGAAAAGAAAGACTTTTTAAAAGTATCTTTAGCCAGCTAGCTTCCACAAACGGAGAAGATGAATATGTAAAAGGCGTTATGGAACACCTTGCAGCTACTGTAGAATTTGCTAAATCAAAAGGCGTCGATGTCCAACTCGTCATCAATCCATATTACCCACCTTACCTCGATAAATTAGTCAATCTCGATCAACTCAAAGCAGCAGCTGAAAAGGCTACTGGTATGAAAGTCAACGATTATTCTAACTCAGTAAAAGATCGCGAAGGCTTCGGAGATTACCAACACCTCAATAAAGCTGGAAGCCGGATCTTCCTAGATAAGTTATTAGAGGATGGGATATTGAAGAAGTAAACGCTTATAAAAAATATATTTTATGAGAAAGACCATTGGATTTATCCTGTTAGTTGCCTTACCATTATGTTCATTCGGACAAGATTTTTTTATAGAATTTAAAGAATGTTTTCAAACTGCAGACACGGTTTGTCAACTGGAAGTTTTAAATAAATGGGAAAAAGCCACTCCAAATGACGCTGAATTATTTACCAGTTTTTTTCAATATCATTTTTCAAAATCAAAAATGGAAGTAGTGGTACTCTCGCAAGATATACCTGCCGGAGAATCACTCGAATTAAGAGATAGTACAAATGATATAGCTGGTTTTATGGGTAGTCAAATAATGTTCGAACCAAAAGAAGTAAGTTTAGGAATAGAAAAAATAAATGTCGGAATAGAGAAATTCCCTGATCGACTAGATATGCGATTTGGGAAAACTTACGTTTTAGGTCAAGTTGAAAATTGGGAGGAGTTTACTAAAGAAATCATTAAAGCAGTAAATTATTCTGCCATAAATAACAACAATTGGACATGGACAAATAATGAGAAAAGTGAGGATGGAAAAAAAATGTTTCTAACAGCTCTTCAGGATTATCAGCTTAATTTATATGATCAAAATAAGGATGATCTTCTTTTAAATATGCGAGAAATAGCCAATAGTGTTTTGACGCATTATCCTAACCATATCGAAAGTCTTTCGAATTTATCTATTACCTATTTACTTTTAGGAAAGTTCGATGAAGCCCTCGTACCCTTATTAAAAGCAGAAAAAATAAATGGAGAAGATCATGTTGTTTTATTAAATATTGCTTACTGTTATCGGTCAAGTGGAAAGCTTGAACAGGCACTTGCATATTATCAAAAAGCCGTTCAACATGGTGATGAAGCGTCTGCGAAATTCGCTCAAGAGCAAATCGTTCTAACAAAAGAAGAAATTGCAAAAAAGAACTAATTTCCAACTAAAGCAAAACCAATAACCAAAAAATAAAAGAGCACCAATCCAC
Organism: Saprospiraceae bacterium; assembly: GCA_023300665.1. Lineage (GTDB taxonomy): Bacteria > Bacteroidota > Bacteroidia > Chitinophagales > Saprospiraceae > JALZUU01. Next base: position 1,630 of record JALZUU010000037.1, read on the forward strand.
TAATCTCCACATCAAAAAAATGCCACCCCGTCCGTTTACGCGATGACTTCCCTCTCCGGATTGTCGTGTGTCACTCTATTTCGTTGGGATCGGTCAGATATCCACGCAACAAAAAATCAAAAATATTCCTTACCTTCACGGTGCAACTTTCTATCACGAAACCGCACCCTCATGAAAAAAATAGACCGTAGAAATTTCCTTCGAAAAACAACTTTATCGGGTGCAGCCGTCGTAGCTGGCTCCGTTTTACCTGGATGTAAAACGACTCAATCAATTCCAGCTTCGGAAGGAACCTATATGGGCGATTATGCCGCCCCAAAACTCAGTAATGTTCGAGCAGCTTTTATTGGTGTCGGTAATCGAGGAGGAGATCATCTTAAATTTTTAGCTTCGCTTGATGGAACCGAAGTTGTGGGCATCAGCGATTTATACGAAGACAATGTTCGTAAGTGGGCTGCCGTTGCTGAAAAATCCGGAGATGCAAAACGGCACCAAGATATCGGTTTATATTATGGGGATGAAAATAAGTGGAAGTTGATGCTGCAAGAAGTAAAACCCGACGTGGTCTTTATTGCCACCAATTGGATCAACCATGCACCGATGGCTATCGAAGCGATGGAGCAGGGCGCCCATGCTTTTGTGGAAGTACCAATTGCGGTTACGCTAGATGAAATGTGGAAAATAGTAAACACTTCCGAAAAAAAACAAAAGCATTGTATGATGATGGAGAATGTCAATTACGGTCGAACCGAGTTGATGTTTCTCAATATGTGTCGACAAGGCATCGTCGGTGAGTTATTACATGCCGAAGCCGCCTATATTCACGAGCTACGCTGGCAGATGGAAGAACAAGAACGCGGCACCGGTTCCTGGCGAACGGGTCACTATGCACGCCGCAACGGAAACCTCTATCCAACGCATGGACTTGGCCCCGTCGCTCAATATATGAATCTCGCTCGATCCGAAGACAACTTTAATACGCTTGTCTCTTTTTCTACACCAGCCCTCGGCCGACAAGATTATGCTAAAAAGAAATACCCTGCCGATCATAAGTGGAATCAGTTAGATTTTCAAGGAGGCGATATGAACACGTCTATTATCAAAACCGCTATTGGTCGTACCATTATGGTCCAGTGGGATGAGACCAGCCCTCGGCCATATTCTCGTCTTAATTTGCTCCAAGGAACCAAAGGAACCCTCGCTGGATTTCCAACTAGAGTAGCGTTGGAAGGCGGCGTTCCTGGCCTCACAAAAGATCATCATTCATGGGTGCAAGGCGATCAATTAGAAATGCTCTACGAAAAATATGATCATCCACTTTACAAAAAACTAAATCAAAAAACGAAAGAAAGTGGTCACGGAGGAATGGACGGAATCATGATGTATCGAATTGTCGAATGTCTCCAAAAAGGACTTCCACTAGATCAAAATGTTTATGAAGGTTGCTTATGGAGTGCTGTTGCACCTTTGAGTGAAGCATCCGTTGCACAGGGTGGGGCACCGCAGTCTTTTCCAGATTTTACCAGAGGAAAATGGGAAGAAACAAAACCGCTGAGTATTGTTGGGTAATTAATTGACTTTCGTCAAAAGCACTTCAAACGCGAATGCGGAGTGGACCTTATATTTTTTAAATAGGATTGAACTGAATAATAGTGGTTTGTTTTTG
>JALZUU010000038.1 GCA_023300665.1 Saprospiraceae bacterium
GCTCCACCGAATGCTCCAGCAGGTATTAAATTGTCAACAAATTTTGAGTCTGTTATGCTTACGTCTTTAGAAAAATAAACCGCACCACCTCCATTTTGTGATGTAGAAGCGTCTGTAAAAACCTCATTTGATGAAAAAATACAATCCTCCACAATATTAGGAAATGAGGGTGAGGGCCAGGCCTGAGAATTCCAATGGATCCCACCACCACTACCAGACTCGTTATCGTAAAAATTACTATTTGTGAGCTGAATACCACTATTCACGGTACCAAATATTGCTCCGCCCAATCCATTATTATTTGTAGAATTATTTGTAAAGTCAGAATTTAAAATCGAAACTGTTGATGATGAGGAATAAAGGGCACCACCAGTTTCAGTGGCGAAATTATTAGTAAAACTACAATCATCAATAATACTCGATGAACAATTATTAAAAGTTATTGCTCCCCCTCTTCCCGAGACGAAGGTTGTTGCATTGTTACAAAAAATTGTTCTTCGGATAGTCCATTGACTGGCGGTGGTAAAAGAGAGTACACCACCAGATATGCCAGGTGCTGTATTATCTTTAAAAACACAGTCTTCGATAACCAGTTTCCCTAGATTGGGAACCGTACTGCTTGAGCTATTATTAACGCTATTTAACAGTATTCCTGTTCCCGTTTGTGCTGTATTATTATCAAAAATACAGTTTGAAAACAATATTTCATTATTTATATTTTCTTTAAAATAAATAGTTATAGTTCCGTTGTTACTTGTATTATTGGTTATTTTTAAGTCTGTAAACTTCCATACAATCGGATTAGTATTCGAAGCAGAACTTTTAAATACCCCACCAATGTCTGGAGAAAATCCGCCTTGTAAAACTAAACCTTTCAACTCCATTGAATCAAGCGAATTAGTGTTGTTAAATAGTATTTTTCCACCTTGACCGTCAATGGTGGTCGGGTTGGCAATTGGATCATAGTTGCAAATATCCGTTCCGGTGGATCCCAATGGAAATCCGCCAACAACACAAACAGTATTGTTAATATTAATGGTATTTGCTGGAAAATAATTTCCTTCTTCTACATAGATGATACCACCCGCTTCGATGGCTGCTTCAATATTGGCAGAGCTTAAGGCGTTGTCCCAATCTGAGCCACTTCCATTTCCTGACCCAGCTACTTTTACATAGGATACCGACCCAGAATAATTGGTCAGTGAAGCATTATTTGCATTATTAACTGGTAAATCATCTGCGACAAGACTTATTGAATTGGCCATTTCTTCATTGGGAAAGAAGGGAATTGCCGATCTTGATACTTGATTTGAATGAATTGCGATAGATATTGAGGCATATTTCATAACACCTAACGTACATAGTAGGAGCACTAAAACCAAATGCTTTAGTGCTAGATTCTTGAATATAAGGTAATTTGAACCCGAAAATGTCATGAATTTGTGCGTTTTAGTCAAACCTTATTTTAATTTAAGCTTCTAGATTTCTTCTACTGTCCTAAATATATAAAAATTCAACATATATAGGATTCAATCTAAAACTATGCCATTAATACCGTTGTATCTTTTACCTTTTTTTTCGTTCCTTAAAAGAGATGTTTTTACATAAAAAAATAGTTCATGAGATTTTATTTGATTCAATTCTTTTTTCTCTTTTTTCTCTTTTTTTCTAGTATCGGTTTAGCTCAAAATTTGGTCAATAATGCTAGTTTTGAAAAAAATACACCGATCGATTGCTTGTCTTGTGATATTTCGGATGAACTATTCTCTAAAAAAATGACGGGGTGGCAGAATCTAAACTCTCACACTACGATCTGTAATTGCAATTATCAAAAGAAAAGTTCAGAAGGGAAATATAAATATGGGGAAGTTTGTCCTCTTGAAAAGATACAACCCAAGGATGGATGTACGATGATTCAAATGGGGTATGTACCACAATGTTTGGACTGGGATCATGTTACGAAAGGTTGTGCCTCTTACCTGAGTACGTTGCTTAAAGAAAAACTAGCAATGGGAAAAAAATATGAAATTTCCTATTGGCTTTATATTGAGGAGCCTAAAGATCCAGGCTACGAAAAACATATTGGGTTTACTTTATTTCCGGATAAAATTCGCAACCCCGTAGGAGCTATGATTCCTCAAAATGTTTTTCAAATTGATACCCTTATTTACCATCAATGGTATCAAGTAAAATGGAAGATTCAACCTACTTGTCCGTTACAGTATTTAGTTCTGGGTGCTTTTAGAGGAATTGATGGCCCTCCCGTTCATAATATAGATAAACCTGGTAATAATATTTATTTTATCGATGAGGTATCGGTAAAAGAAATTGAGGTGAATACAGTGGTCAATCAGGAAGAAGTTACTTTTTTTTGTAGGCCCGAATTAATTCCGGGGCTTGCGGTTAGATCTGAGGTAAAAGGGGTCCGTGCTTATTTTGATTCTGGAAAAGACCTGCTTTCTGATTTAAGTAAAACAGAATTGGATGCTTTCGCCATTCGTGCTAAACAAAATCCCAAGACCACCTATCTGATAAGTGGCCATACGGATAATGTAGGATCGGACCATAAAGTCTTGTCTGAAAAAAGAATTAAAAGCGTGTTGTCTTATCTAGAAAAAGAACATAAAATTCCAAGTTTACGATTCGTCGCTATGCCAAAAGGAATCGATGATCCGAACAGTAGCAATGATCACGAAACAGGTAGAAAGCAAAATAGAAGAGTAGAAATTGAACAACGAGATTATGATATAGAGGAGGTTGTTTACAGAAATTTATTAGAATATGTTTTTCAAAAAAATATACCACAAGCTTTTAAAGCCTTGAATGTCTGGCTTCATTTTGCCCACCAAAAAAGCAAGATTTTAATGATCAATGACCCACGGATTGAGGTGTTAAAAACAGGGGAGCGTTGGAATCAAATTAACGATCGTGTTAGAAAAAGTTATCAAAAATTTCCAAAAAGCCGCCTTGCTTATTCTTTAGATTCACTTTGGGCAGAAGATCAAAAAGGTCGAACCTTAAAATTTTATATCGAAAATCTTGGATCGTATATTACCCATATTGATTCTACAAACACAGATTGGAATGTCAATTTTCAGTTAACCGAAAATGAAAAAGAACAACGAGATCAAAATCACCTAAAAACCTTACTGCAATTATTAGGAAAAGAAAATTGGGTTAAAAAATCTGAGGTTGGAGCCCGTGCTGCTACGGGTAATTTTTTGGTAATACAACATTCTATGGATACGGTTTTAATGGATGCTTATTTACCAAAATTAAAAATACGTTGTTTAGAAGGAGAAGCTGAATGGAAGTATTATGCCTTGATGTACGACCGGCTACAGATCAATAAAAATTTACCACAACGTTACGGTACGCAATATCAAATTATTGCAGAGGAAAAAATGCTGTTTCCATTGGAAGATTCTACCAAAGTTAATGTTTGGCGAAATGAGCTCGGTTTGCAAGCTTTAAATAATTTTAATACTAAATAATATATTTGAGTACATGACAAATTTGAGATATTTGCTGCTTATCTCAAAACTTAAGGGGAGAAGCTAACAAAAAATCCCGCTATCTTTGCGAAACCTGTGAGTGAGCAAAGCGCTAGGCTAGGTTTCTTAAAGCGAAATTTGAAAAAAAACATAAGCAATAACCTTCATTAGAAAAAGCATCCAAACTCAACCCAACCATTTTTAAATTTTATTCGTCTATTAAAGAAAAGAATTATGAAAGAACTAATGCTCCTATCAATTATCCTTTTATTGAGTGCCTGCGATAATTCCAATGAAATGATAAATACTGAAATCCCGGTTTGTATTCAGGAAATCATTGATGAACCTGAATTGTCATCAGAATTAAAAACGGTAAGAATTCAAGAAGCCAATAATGAATTACATTATTGGCTCAATACAGATTTTAGACATGCTGACGGAATAGAATATATCGTTAATTCAAGTTGTGATACGATCTGTTCATTTTGTGGTGAATGTTTACCGCCAGGTTGCTCCCGAGAATATGATGAAAATTGGATAACTATATGGGAGAAATAATTTCTGGTCAATCTATTTAAACAACTTCATAAATAATGATTCTGTAACTATTTAATTTATGTGTGATAAGCTAAAAATAACGCTAGTTGCCCTGTTTGCTGGTTGGCTAGTGTCGGCTGACTTAGAGTTCTAGCCAAAAAGTGACATAAAGTTGTATACACTTTTCTATCTTTAGAGAAAGGGTTCTCATTATAGAGGAAGTTTGAATTCCGACCTTGAGCTTTTTTCTTAGAAGTGCTGAGTTCGAAAAATGCGACAGGCGGCAGATTTTTTGCCTGCCTTCCTGCGGAACGCAGGCAGGTTTCGTTTTTTTTCTGCCA
>JALZUU010000039.1 GCA_023300665.1 Saprospiraceae bacterium
CCAGGAAGAAATATTTCATTTCGTTTTTTCTTAGGAGGTTTTTTACAAAATACTATTCGTAACCGAGGCGCAGGACGAACCACTCCGGGATCACTAGCTTTGTATAGCGAAGGATTTAATGACTATAAATACGATGAATTATTTTTTGGTCGATCTGAAAGTGATGGATTCTTTTCTCAACAGATTAGTCTAAATGATGGCGGCATGAAATTACCCGTTGGAGCTAGTCAGGCAGGAAATTTAGGAAAGAGTAATAATTTTATTTTTGCCTTAAATATAAAAGGAGACTTACCAAAACGATTGCCGCTAGGCCTTCCAGTTAAACCATATTTTGATCTTGGCTATTATGATAATTCTGGACCTTTAGGAAGTGATGATAGCTTTGCAGATCAACTCGTTTATAGTGGTGGGATAATGCTTGATTTTCTTGATGGCACATTCGGTATTTATTTTCCTCTTTTAAATTCTGATAATGTAAATGATTTATTGGATCAAAAAGGCGGATACAGTAATCGGATTAGTTTCAATATTAATTTCAATCGAATCCATCCAACACGAATCAGAGACCGGATAGAGTTTTAATAATGGTCAAAAAATGACGAAGAGAATCAACCTTTGGTCGGGGCCAAGAAATATTTCCACGGCCACTATGTATGCCTTTGCTCAACGCGCAGATACCTGCGTATATGACGAGCCACTCTATGCGCATTATCTAAGTAAAACTGCTGCTGACGAATATCATCCTGGAGCAGAAGAGATTTTAGCAGACATGGAAAATGACGGAAACAAGGTCATTCAAATGATGCAAGGCACGCACGATCTACCTATCGCATTTTTTAAACAAATGACCCACCATCTTGTCGATTTAAATTGGTCTTTTATGGATGAAATGACCAATCTTATTCTTACTCGCGACCCGGTGGACATGCTTCCCTCTTATGTACAACAAGTAGCAATGCCTACCATGATGGATGTCGGCTACGCTGCCCATTTAGAACTTATTCAATATCTCCAAAAAATGGATCAAGAGATCATTGTGCTGGATGCAAAAAAAGTATTGGAGGATCCTCAAAAGGTATTCACTCAACTATGCGAAAAAATAGAGATTCCTTTTGATGTTGCCATGCTTAACTGGCCTGCTGGCCCTAGACCTGAAGATGGCGTTTGGGCAAAATATTGGTATAAAAATGTACACCAAAGTACCGGATTCGGAAAATACAGAAAGAAAACGGAACCATTTCCAGAAAGACTTAAACCGCTATTGGCTCAATGTCAACCAATTTATAATCAACTACAAAAATGGGTATTATAATGTATCTTGCAGAAAATTGTAAAACCTCGAAATAAACATTAAAGTCATTATTAATTTTTCATTAAAAAATTATTCATTAAAATACGATGGAAGAAAAGAAGAAGAGAACAGACGTCAACGCACTCGGAGAATTTGGGTTGATTGAACATTTGACCAAAAATTTTAAAAATAAAAATCTATCGACAGTCAAAGCTATCGGTGATGATGCAGCCGTTGTTGAGAATGGTAATTTAATGACGGTTGTTTCTACGGATATGTTGGTAGAAGGCATTCATTTTGATATGATGTATTCTCCGCTCAAACATCTTGGATATAAAGCGGTGGTTGTCAATCTCTCAGACATTTACGCAATGAATGCATATCCCAAACAAATTACGGTTTCTTTGGCTTTGTCTAATCGTTATTCTGTAGAGGCTTTGGAAGAACTCTATGCTGGAATCGAACAAGCTTGTAAATATTATAAAGTCGATTTAATTGGTGGAGATACCACCTCTTCACCTAAGGGACTCATCATCAGTGTGACGGCAATCGGCCAGCAAGAGCGGAATAAGATAGTTTATCGAGACGGTGCTAAAGTGGGAGATTTATTATGTGTTACTGGAAATTTAGGTGCTGCTTATTTAGGACTACAATTACTAGAAAGAGAAAAACAAGTTTACCTTTCTAATCCAGGTGTAAAGACAGATTTAGGAGATCAAAATTATCTAGTTGGGCGTCAACTCAAACCTGAAGCACGCCATGATATGATTGAAGCATTCGCTAAAAATAATTTGGTTCCAACTTCGATGATTGATGTTTCAGATGGACTAGCTTCTGAAGTATTTCATTTATGTAAACAATCTGGACTTGGAGCGTTAGTAGAAGAAAGTGGTGTTCCGATTCATCCCGATGCAGAAGTACAAGCGATCGATTTTGGGATGGACCCAATTACTTGTGCATTGAGTGGAGGAGAAGATTATGAATTATTATTTACCGTCGATCCTAAAGACCTAGAAAAAGTAAAATACCTTCCAGACATTTATATTATGGGAGAAATGGTAGAAAAATCAGATGGAATTAAATTGCATACCAAAGGTGGAAATATTCACGAGATTAAGGCGCAAGGCTGGAAGCATTTTTAGATAAAAAAAGACTTTTTTATAAAAAAACCCCGATTAACTGCATAAGCAAATTAATCGGGGATTTTTTATTTATAAGAATTGAAGTTGTTTTATTAAATTAATTCCCTCTTCC
>JALZUU010000040.1 GCA_023300665.1 Saprospiraceae bacterium
AGTCCTAACCCTGGTGATGACCAATCCATGTTTATCTATACTTTGGAGCAACCTACCATCATCAATTTAAATCTCTATGATCTAAATGGTAAACTATTACATAATTTTATTAATCAGAAACAGATACTTAGTGGAACCCATCAAGTGAGTCTTGGTAATACGAAACTACCGAAAGGGGTTTATTTTATTCATCTGAAAACGGAAGAAGGTGGAATGGCGGTTAGGAAATGGGTGAAGATGTGAAAATTGTTGAATTGTTGAATCGTTGAATTGTTGAATCGTTGAATCGTTGAATCGTTGAATTCTTAATTTTCTCGTTTCATTTATTTTGAGATGGGAAAATTAAGTTTTATAAATTAATTGCATTTACAAGATTCGCATTCTTCTTCAGTTGCAAAACCTAGTAAACTGCAACCGCTGTATCCAATTTCTTCACATGTTTTGGTTTCACTATTATAGAACCATTGCGTAAAAAAGGCTAGACAAATTTCATTAGTGGGTACGACTTCAAGGCAAGATGGATTTTCCTCAGAGTCGCAGTTGTTGTCACAGGCTGTGAAAAATAACAAAGAAAGCAAAGATAGTATTAATAGCTTTTTCATAAATATTGGTTTAAAGAATTGTTCAAAAGTAGGATATATTTCTGAGAAATTAGGGTGATTTTAAAAACGATTGAGTATTTATTTTTTAGAAAGATTGAAAATACATTGCTCTCTGATTTCCCAGATTTCTTCAAAAGATAAATTTAGTCCGTTCTTGTGAGTCCAATTTCGCAAATAATTTTGATGATACGCCACTTTAAATTCGCCAACCTGTTCGGGCGTTATTTCGATTTCTTCGAGAATATCTGAATCTATTCTTGACAAATCAGAGGATTTATTGGTAAAGTCCATTCGTTCATTTTCTACTTTTAGGTAACAATGAGCTTCAGGAATAAAATCAATTTTTCGCTGTGATAAGATTGTACCAATTCCAGGGGTGTTTTCCTCCGTCATTTTATAAAGGCATAAAATAAGTTTTACAGGCAAATCATTTTCATCAGCGATAGATTTTAAAAATGCATGTTTACTACTGCACGTTCCTTTTGATTCAGAAATCACTAAAGAGAAATCAGTTCTTGTTTTGTTCCTTCCATAAGGAAGCTGCCGGACATGTTGTATTAATTCATTCCAAGTTTTAAGGCCTTTGGAATGAATCAGTTTGGTTAATATTTTATCAGAATTAAGGGTTTGGTTCATTTAAATATCACTTTTTTGTAAGTTGTTTTTATACATAATCACTTTCCAAATTAGTTTTTTTAGAGGTCAACATATTAAAAGCAAAAAATAGCCAAGCAACTAAGAATAAGATTATTGTTAAACTAAAATTAAAAGGCGGAATAAATAGCAAAAAGAGGGTAACAAAAACATGTAGCCCGGAAGTCAAAAATTTAGTTTCTTTTTTCATAAAATAAAGAAGACCATATCCTAATGTAAAACAAGGTAAAGAAATCAATAAAAACATATTGGCCAATTGCCAAATAAAAATAGGATCATTCCAACCCCATCCGATTGAGTGGTTAAGATTCCAAGTAATAGTTGCTTTATTGATTTTCTGAAAAAACAATCCAAAAACTAATAATAGTAGCATTACCCAAAACATATTTTTTTGAAGGATATTTTTCATAAATTTTAGGTTCCTATTTTTAACTCAAAAAAAATGAATACTAAAAATTGTTTTCAATAATAAATTTAATTCCTTCAAATAATTTCCAATTACCACCTAGTTTCGTACTCGCTCATAAACCGGCATATCCTCACTATATAAATAATGATATAAATTATAAAACAACATAAAGTCAATCCCGTTCCATTCCATGTGGATACCGTAAGGATTACCAGAATCTGCATAATTTGGATATACCCATCGACTATTTGACCGCCAACCGGGAGGTGATTTACAATCAAGTGTTCCAAAATAACAAGGTCCTGATGATGGAGCTGTTTCTAAAAATTGATCAAGATCTTCTTTTTTAATTTTTTTATGCAATGGAACATCATTGACTACTGAGTATGCCAACGCAAACATGACGCGATCACTTTTTAAGCTTCGTTTTGCCATTTTCCGATTATTCCAAACACCAGAGTTGACAATGTTAGAAAAAATCATCCAATGATTACGTCTTGCCTGTACCCAAAACGCCCAATCAAAAGTTGAACGTGCTGCTAACCCTGTGGTTTTAGTACTCCAATTTTTGTATGCTTTTTCATCAGCATCATCAATTAGACGAATGGCAGTTTTTTGAAGTAAATTATTAAAACCTTTAAAATTTCCTCCCCACTTATCGGATATTGTTACGCCGTCAGGTCCTTTTAATTTCCAATTATTCCGTCTACCTAATTCCATAATTTTTTGGGTTTGATCTGACACCAATTTCCCAAAAGTCTGATTTTTGTCTTGATAGAATTTATCCGGTACTAACTTTCGAATTAATGAAAATCCAAAAAACAATCCTATGACTTGATCTTGACTAGTAAATTTTCCACTATCACTATTTAGCGCAACATCATCTTTAAGACATGAAAAACTAGAACTGACACATTCTACCTTCGTTCCATCTTTTCCTGAAAACCGTAAACCATCTGTGGCATTAGGATCTTTATAAAAATCAACGGGAACATCGTCTCGTGTAAAGAATCCATCCCATACACCTACTAACCCAAGTTTTTCCTCCGCTTTGGTATCCAACCGAATAACAGCGGTCAGCGCATAGTGTAATTCTCGAGCAGTAGCTTCTAATTCATTGGTTTTTCCAGCCTTTTCTAGATTTGCATATTCAAGGGCTAACATCGCCAGGTAAAATCCTTGAAAAGCAGTTGCATCTTCCCAGTCCATCTTTCCTGATCCAGGATGTGCACTACATTCAGTTTTCATTACCCAATCTTTCTCACAGTTTGTCATGAAGTTTCGTCCATTGGCCGGAATACCTTGACCTCGTTCTGGGCCAACGGAAACAAACCCTGCTGTTCCATCGGTCCCTAGAAGTCGAGCACGGTAATCCCAATATTTTTGTTGATAAGCAGCATAATCTTGAGAATAAATATTTCCAAAACAGCATAGTAAGAGGAAGGTGAATAAAGGTCGCATATTAATGTTGAGTTGATGATTTGTTGAGTTGGCTTTTTAATGTATTTGATATGGTTTAAAATAATGGTTTAGCGTTAGTTAATTCTACTCTAATTTAATCATTTTTTCTTTATAAATTTCTTTTGTTTTTAAGAGGTTGATGGCATTTCGACTGAGACCTTGAACGGACTTTGCAGCAAATAAAGCAGTTTGATCATAAAATAAAAAAACCACAGGAGCTTCTTCAATTAAGAGTCGATCCATTTGTTGATATAAATCGTAACGAATCGCATCATCATTTTCTTTTAGTGCTGCTTCGTAGAGGCGATCAAATGCAAGGTTTTTAAATCTAGTATAGTTTGGAGGGGCTGGATTCTTAGAATAAAAAACGGTAAAAAAACTTTCTGCATCTGGGTAGTCCATGATCCATGAAGCTCGAAAAAAAGCTACTTGTCCTTTGGTCATCATTTGTCGAAGGGTGGCTGATTCTGCCAATTCGATTTTGATTTTAAATCCAAGATTTTCCCATTGTTTGGCAGCAAAGGTACAAAGGTCTTCGTAATCCGCGGTGGTATGTAGCGTAATAACCGGTAAACCATTTCCATTTGGAAATCCAGCTTCTTTTAAAAGAGATCTTGCTTTGTCTGGATTATAAGAATATCCTGGTGCAGCATCTGCACTAAAAGAAGGTAATCCAACGGGGGTAAATCCAGA
>JALZUU010000041.1 GCA_023300665.1 Saprospiraceae bacterium
TTATCGACATCGTAGCTTTGGCTACATGAGCTAATGATAATTAGTGAACCCGAAGGGAAGGGAGTGCAAATTTGCATCGTCCTGATAACCAAGCATTTATCTTCGTCTCTTTTGAGAAACTTTAAACATCTTCATTGTAAAATCTATTATTTATGATTACAAAATTCAAAAATCTACTGGAAAAACGAGCCTTCGGGGTTTGTAGCTATCTAGGTCGAAAGATGGGGGTTGCTTCTGCTAGAGTAAGAATTTATTTTATTTATATTTCTTTTGTAGCATTGGGCTCTCCAATTATTTTTTATCTCTTTGTCGCTTTTTGGTTAAATATTAGAGATTATATTCGCCGTAAGCGCAATATGCTCTGGGAGTAAACTACTCCAAACTTCTCTACGCTAGCATTATTTTCCGGATATTTCCTTTACTCCTACTGCGTAAAAGAGTACTGAATAATGTTGGCTCCCATTTGTAACGCTTTTTGTCGTAATTCCTCGGGATTCTTATGTACTGGTTGATCTTCCCAACCATCTCCTAAATCAGTTTCATAACTATAAAAACAAACTAGTCGGCCTTCCCATAACAATCCAAATCCTTGAGCGGGTTTATCATCATGTTTATGAATTTTAGGCAATCCGTTTTTGAATTTAAATCGCTGGTTATAAATCTCGTGTTCGAAGGGAAGTTCGACGAACTCTAATTCAGGAAAAACCTCTTTCATTGCCGTTCTAACATAAGGATCCATTCCATAATTATCATCGATATGCAAAAAGCCTCCTCCGATTAAATAGTTCCGTAGATTTTCAGCATCTGAAGTAGAGAAAACTACATTTCCATGGCCTGTCATGTGCAAAAAAGCATAGTTAAATAAATCAGCACTTCCCACTTCCACCGTTTCAAAATCTGTAGCAAAATTTGTCTGTAAATTGGTATTACAAAAACTAGCCAGATTAGGTAAAGCAGTAGGATTTGCATACCAATCTCCACCTCCACTATATTTGAGTAAAGCCATTTTTAAAGAAGGTTCTGCGGGCACGGGTGCTAACACAAAAGCAGTAAAAAGGGAAAGAAAAGCAAATAATCCAAGAATATTTTTCATGTATTTTTTTTTATTTATCACTTAAGTTAGCACTTCCCAATAAATTCACCGTATGACAAGCTACCATTCCGGCAGTTTCGGTTCTAAGGCGGCTTGCTCCAAGGCTAATGGGAGCATATCCATTTTCAAAACTCGTTTTAATTTCCATCGGAGAAAAATCACCTTCAGGACCAATCAAGATAATAACGTCTCGATCCGCTTTGTATTTTTCCATCAAATGAATTTCATTATCTTCTTCACAATGCGCAATAAATTTTTGCGGTGAATAGGCCATTTCTTTTTTAAAAAAAGCACTTAATTTAGTCAATGGATTCAATATTGGTAGAACTGTATTTTTAGATTGTTTTGCCGCCGCTAGTATGATCTTTTCCAATCGAATAGGCTTGACCACTTTTCGTTCTGAACGTTGGCATAAGATCGGTGTAATTTCATCAATACCAATCTCGGTAGCTTTTTCTAAAAACCATTCAAAACGACTGATATTTTTAGTGGGCGCTACTGCTAAATGAAGTTTAGCCTTACGAGTAGGATACGTTTGATGTTGAGATAAGATACGTAGGCTGACTTTATTCTTACTCGCCTCGATAATAGATCCGAGATAGTTGCCTCCTAAGCCATCCATTAAGTTTATCTCGTCTCCTACTCTATGCCGCAAGACCTGCACACAATGTTTTGCTTCTTCTCCAGCCAAAAAGGCCATTTGATCATCGATATGGGTGGTATAAAATAACTGCATTTGAGGGCAAAAATATCATAATTTTAGGAGAGGTTCTAAAAAATTTAGAGACAGAATGGCGATACATCTAAGTTAAATTGACATTCTAGAAAGTTAGCAAATTGAAAAATCGGTCGTTTAAGCGTAATTTTGTAAAAAATTACAACATCTTGTATAGAATTGAGTTAACTATCTATATACAAGGTAAAGGCACTTTAATTAGCGTCATAATAAAATAGCATATGGAATATTTGATCATGATCGGCCAGTTGATGCTGAGTTTGTCTCTTTTGATTGTTTTACACGAAATGGGGCATTTTTTCCCTGCTCGTTGGTTTAATACGCGGGTTGAGAAATTTTATCTATTTTTTGATCCCTATTTTGAATTAATTAAATTTAAAAGAGGAGATACAGAATATGGTATTGGATGGCTACCGCTGGGTGGTTATGTCAAAATCTCTGGGATGATCGACGAAAGTATGGATAAGGAACAAATGAAGCAACCACCACAACCGTGGGAGTTTCGTTCTAAGCCAGCTTGGCAGCGTCTTATCATTATGATGGGTGGTGTAACTGTTAATTTTATCCTTGGTTTTCTGATTTATGCCATGGTACTTTTTGTGTGGGGCGAAGAATATCTGCCCAATACCAACGCAGAATTTGGAATACATACAGATTCTCTGGGGTTAGAAATGGGGCTTCAAAATGGAGATAAACTCCTCAGTGTGAATGATAAACCCATGACCAAGTTTAGTGATCGTTTTTTGCTTACGGAAATCGTTTTTAACGAAGCGGATAAAATGACTTTAGAGCGAAATGGTAGTAAAATGACTTTGCCCATTGATGAAAAGTGGGTATCAGAATTAACCAGTTATAAGAATAAAAACGAACGTCTCTTTGTTACTCGCCTTCCCTTCGCGATTCAGGAAGTACCTGAAAAAGGAGAAAGTCCAGGCAGAGAAGCTGGTATTAAAGTCGATGATAAGATTGTATCTGTAAATGGGCAGCCTACTCCCTTTTACGATCAATTTCAAGCGATTGCCAAGGAAAATAAAGGGCAAAAAGTGATGATTACGGTAGAACGTGCCAATGAAAAAATAGAAATTCCAGTTACCCTGACTGATCGAGGAACTATCGGTTTATACCGACATAATTACACCCACTTTTATGAGACCGAAAGACAAGACTATACGCTTGTTCAATCTTTCCCTGCTGGGATCAAAAAAGGATGGAATTTCCTTTCTTCCCAATTTAAAGCCTATGGGCAAATGTTTAAGGGAAAAATCAAGGTAACGGAAAGTCTTGGTGGATTCGGTTCTATCGGAACGCTTTTCGGAAAACAATGGATTTGGGAAAGATTTTGGGAATTGACGGCAGCACTTTCGCTTATTCTTGCTTTTATGAACCTACTACCTATACCAGCACTTGATGGTGGGCATGTAATGTTCTTACTTTACGAAGTAGTTTCGGGCCGTAAACCTAGTGATCGTTTTATGGAAATTGCTACTGTGATCGGCTTTGTCATTGTCATTGCCCTAGTACTTGTGGCCAATGGATTGGATTTATTAAGGCTTTTAGGCTTTTTTAAATGATGAAGCTGGTTAAATAACATAAAAGAAGTGGTTTCTATAGCCAGTCTAAAAAACAGTCTAATGTTGTGATAAGCATTAGACTGTTTTTGTTTAAAATTTTAAATAGTGTCCTTTAAAAGTCAATCTCAGTAAGAAAATCCTAAAAATTAATACTAATTAATTGTCTATATTTGCCTTGCCTATCATACACTTAACCTTTTAAGACTCACCCAAATATTCCATTAGTTTCCCAAAAGCTTTTTTCCAAAGGAATTTTGAATTAATACTATAGAAATGAGAAAATATTTATACTTTCTTCTGGTGTGCTTATATTCGGCTATTTCCGTTACTGCGCAAGTTACCTATACGGCAAATGATACCGTAGCCATTTATCCTGGTCATTTTGGATATGGTTCTAATATGGGGTTTTTCCCTCCGTGGAAAGATGTTGATTTAGCTGAATTTGCCGCTGGAAATCCTGCCAAAGACATCCACGGTGCAGGAGTACGAAGCTTACGGCCTGCGCTACCTGAGCATTTTTTAGAGCAGTGGGGATATGATATTCGTATTGAAACACACGCTTATTATAAAACTTTAGGGATTGAAAATAACACTATTTTTATTGGATACCCATCGCGACCTCATCAAGATTCTACCTTTCATTGTGCAGATCGTCCTTCAGAGTTATTCCGGAATATGTATTCCCCTATTTGGGATAATGGAGAAAATGGTACGCCTGTAAATGACACCAATTATTATGCATTATATCTATTCAATATCCTAGAAAAATACGGTGACTATGCGCGTACTTGGGAGATTTGGAATGAGCCAGATTTTGATTTTGTAGGACATGGATGGAGGCGCCCTGGTATGGAAGGTAACTGGTGGGAAAATGATCCAGAGCCTTGTGAATATGCCATTCAGGCACCGGTAGAAAATTATGTGAGACTACTACGAATTAGTTATGAAGTCATCAAAACGCTTCGTCCTGATCAATTTATTGCCATCGGTGGGATTGGTTACCCCTCTTTTTTAGATGCTGTTTTGCGAAATACGGATAATCCAGATCGCGGAATTGCAACGGAAGAATATCCCTTAACAGGAGGTGCCTATTTTGACGTGATGAGTTTTCATGTATATCCACATGTAGACGGCAGCATGCGTGATTGGAATCAGGAACAACTACGCTTTGATTATTACCGACACTCTGATGCAGCAGTAGATGGTGTTGTAACAAAAAAGAAAGAGTTCGAAAATGTATTATTAAAATATGGTTATGGTGTAAACTTGCCTCAAAAGCATTTTATTATTACCGAATGTAATATTCCAAGACGTTCTTTTGGAGAAGCAATTGGTACAGACGAAGCACAACGAAACTTTATCATTAAAACCTTGGTCAAGGTACAAGAAGAATCACTGCGTCAATTTTGTATTTTCAATTTGGCAGACAGCCGAAAAGTAGACGAAGCAGAAACAGAATTCCACTTGATGGGAATGTATGAAAACTTAGAAAATGAAGAACAAGGGATTCCAAACGATGTAGCTATTGCTTATAAAACAACTTCAGATATTTTATTTAAAAAAGCATATGATGAACTAGAAACACAAGCGCTACTTTTACCAGAAGGTGTTCGTGGGGCAGCATTCAGAGATAGTGAAAATAATAATTTCACCTATGTTTTATGGGCTGAAACGGTGACGGATCGAACTGAACAAGCAACTCAGGAGTATACCTTTTCTCCATTAATTCCAGTTGATTCTATTTTTGTAAGATCTTGGGATCATTCGATCAATCCTGACGAGCAATTAATTGTAGGTAGTACGATTCAATTGACGGGTGCACCTGTATTTTTAGAAGTCAGACAACCTGAAGGAAATGATGTAATTATTGACCGAGACACCACTGCACCTGTCGTTCAGATTCCTTTTCGAATTTATCCAAATCCTTTTACCACTTCTGCCAATATTATTTTCCAATTGGACCGTACTCGAGAAGTATCTTTAGAAGTATTTAATACCAATGGTAAATTGGTCAAGGTTTTCCGCAATAGAGAAGAATTGCTGCGTGGTGTTTATACTTATGAACTTGACGACTTTATACCTACTGGTGTTTATATCGTAAAACTCACCGTAGACGAAGAGGAAATTCTTTCTAAGGTGGTTAAATTAAATCAGGAATAAAAGAATCATTTTTTTATCTTGTAATAAATTATATTTTTATAAAAAAAATTTCTATCATCGTAGTATCGTCCAAACTTCCATTAATTGGTTGCAATTGACAACTTTAAAAAAAATTACGATGAAAACGAGTATTGCAATATTATTCACCCTTTTAAGCTGGACACTCGTCGCTCAAGGGCCACCGAATACCAATGTCTATCTTTTTGATTTAGGTGCTTCTGATTCTGATAGTTATCATTTAACTCAACCGAAGTTTCTAACAAGCTTTAATGCTAGTGGTTATAACAATCAGCCTGCTTTCGTAGATAATGACGAAATGATGTTAACCGTGCAAGTTCCGGGTGAAACACAAACAGATTTTTACCATCTCGATTTAACCAATAAAGTCAAAACACGATTTACGGGTACGTATGAAAGCGAATATTCTGCTGAATTTATGCCTACCTTAAGAGATAGATCAATTGGTCCTCAAGTATCCTGCGTTCGGGTTGCAACCGATGAAAATCAGACGCAATATTTATGGCAATATCCTTTTGATCGCTCTAGCGAAGGCTCGGCCATATTAGAAGATTTGACTGGTGTAGGTTATTATGCTTGGTCTTCTATCGATAAGATAGCGCTCTTTATAGTTGGTGAACCTCATACATTGGTCGCCGTTGATTTAACCACTAATGATCAAGTAACAATTACTTCTAAAATAGGTCGATGTTTACGTAGGTTTTCGAATGGCGACATTGCTTTTATTCATATGATTGATGAAAAAACTTGGTTGCTAAAACGACTCAATATGTCCACTTACCAACCAGAATTGGTTACCGCGATGCTAGAAGGAGTAGAGGATTTTACCTTATTAAATGATGGGACTTTTTTGACAGCTAAGGGAAGTAAAATTTATAAATTTAATCGAGAAAAAGATATTAGCTGGAAGGAAATAGCAGATTTATCGTACCTCGGCCTGCGTAATATTTCCCGAATGGCCGTCAACCCAAACGGAAATAAAATCGCATTAGTTAATGAAAGATAAAGTATTGAAGCTGTTTAAAAACACTCAACATTTTTTTTGATAAAATTACTGCCAACAAATCTGTCCCATGATTTTTACTGATCAGACTAACACCACTGTTGAGATACCTTCTGTACCTTTAAGAATTGTATCACTTGTCCCTTCTCAAACAGAATTATTACATTATTTAAAATTAGAAAAAGAAGTAGTTGGTATTACCAAATTTTGTGTCCACCCTAGAGAGTGGTTTAAAACTAAAACAAGAGTAGGTGGCACTAAGCAATATCATTTTGATCGAATTGATGCGTTAAAGCCTAATCTTATTATTGCCAATAAAGAAGAAAACGATAAAGAACAAATATTAGAACTCGCTAAAAAATATCCAGTTTGGGTGAGTGATGTAAAAAACCTAGACGATGCTTGTCAGATGATCCAATCTATCGGAGCGATCACGAATACGAGCAATCAAGCAAATGAATTAGCAGAAAAAATACAGCGAGAATTTTCAGAACTTAAATTAAAAGTTACCAATCACCCACCTTTACGCGTCTTATATTTAATTTGGCAAAAACCTTATATGACCGTTGGCGGCGATACCTTTATCAACGATATGATCGAACACGCCGGTTGGACCAATTGCTACGCTGACCAGACGCGCTACCCTATGGTCACCGAAGAGGAGATAAAAAAACTACGTCCTGATCTAATCCTCCTCTCCTCTGAACCTTTTCCATTCAAAGAAAAACATATCAAACAAATCAATATTTTATGTCCATCAGCTGTCATAAGATTGGTTGATGGAGAATTTTTTAGCTGGTACGGAAGCCGATTATTGCATGCTTCTGAGTATTTATGTAACTTGGGCTAACGAAGCTGCCCAGCAAATACCCATTAGTAATGCGAGTCAGGGTTTAAAAACTAACTAAAATCAAAATTATTGACTAGATCATTTCAATTGACTTTGTTTTTTTGCTATTTGCTCTTAGCATTTGGCTTTTTGCCCTCTTCTATCGCGATAGAGTGAAGCCAATAGCTAAATGCCAAAAGCCCTTTATAAGCTAGCTTTGGTTTCAAATTAAATTTCAACTCCTGATTCGCATTAGTAATAAAAATTACCCATATATGAAAGTCTATATAGTATTACTACTTTGTCTAGTAGGTTTCTCCTCTACAGCTTTTTCACAAAAAAAACCTGCTCTAAACGACCAAATAGTCGTAAAATTAAGGTCAGACCTCATCGCTCCAGAAGCTTTTCTCAATAAATTTATCGAGGATCAAAAATTAACTTCTGCATTTTTCGCTGGTACTCCTTCGCCAAGACGACATTTATCCATCGTGGAATTCGATCCTTATTTCATTGATGCTCAAGAAGTAATTGATCTATTAAATAAAAAACCAGAAGTAATCTTTGCTGCTTTTAACGAGCAAGCTACCGTTCGAGCCACCCCCAATGATCCCGACTATGTAGAACAATGGCACATGAATCTCATCAATGCACCTGAAGTCTGGAACTTTACAACTGGTGGTCTAACCCCATTAGGTGATACCATTGTCATCGCCAGCCTTGAATCTTGTGATACACAACACGAAGACATCCGAGATAATGTCTGGAGAAATTATTTCGAAATTCCTAACAATGGAGTTGATGATGATAATAACGGATATATCGACGATTACGAAGGTTATAATACCATTAGTCAGAACGATCAGCATATGACAAGTTCGCACGGATCAAGAGTTTGTGGATTAATGGGTGCAAAAGGAAATAATGCTACTGGAGTAACTGGTGTTAACTGGGATACTAAAATGATGGTCCTTAGTAATACCTTACTCATTTCGGATATTATTGTCTCTTGCGAATACATCTTAGATCAACGAAGAACCTATAATATATCCGATGGAGCTCGTGGTGCTTTTATCGTTGCGACCAATTCTTCTTTTGGTTTTGATTTCAGATTCCCAGGTGAGAATCCGCTATTTGAGGAATGGTGTGATATCATGGAAGAGATGGGACAATCCGGTATTTTATCAGTTGTAGCTTCTAATAATGGGGATGTTGATGTTGATCCGGTAGGAGATATGCCTTCTTTTTGTCCAAGTGATTATATTATAGCAGTCACTAATACCAATCGGTTAGATCAGTTGGATGGTTCTTTTAGTGGAACCGCTACACATTTAGATTTATCTGCACCGGGCACTGGTTCTTTTAGCACACGTCCCGACAATTCTTATGGTGTTCTTGGTGGCTCTTCTGCTTCTACTCCTCATGTTACCGGATCTATTGGTTTATTATATAGTGCAAATTGCGAAGACTTCGCTAGCTTTAGCAAAGTTAATCCATCCGATGCGGCACTCTTTATGAAAAGTATTATTCTAGATGGAACCACTCCCGTTGCTGAATTAGAGGGAAAAACGGTATCAGGTGGTCGTCTTAATTTAGAGGGTAGCTTAAATTTGTTACAAGATTTTTGTGGTGGTGGGGCTGGACCATTGACTATCACTTCTATTATTCCTAATCCCAGTATTTCTGGTGAAATGGTCAGAGTACGATTTCGAACACCTGATGAAGCGACTTACCAAGTTCGTGTAACGGATGTTCTTGGTAGGATTCTTTATGAAGGTGAAATAGAATCTACAACTTTTGATGATAACTTAGTAGAAATAGAGGTAGCTAATATGACCGCTGGTGTCTATCATTTCACTGTTCAAAATTCTAGAAATACTAAGAGTGAGCCGTTTGTGATTTATTGGTAGGGAGGATCAAGGGGGAGTGTTCAATTAACGGTGTCTAGTCAATTAACCCAATTTATATAAATAAAATATTGCTTTCATAAGCAATTGTTAATTAGTGGATTGGTAAGCTTGCTCTAAAAAGTGTTTTTCTCGCAGAGTTCGCAAAGACGCAGAGATTCTTTAACGTGTATATCTTTTATCGCGAACAACTTATATAGTTTATTTTTATTAAATAAGATTTCATAAGATGGACGCACTTCTAATTTGTCCCCATGTTTTTTTAACTAATTTTTCAAATTATCAATCATAATATTCCACCGACCTGAAAGTAAGACACCTCTCATGTAAATCAGTTTTTCAACATTTTCAGGATACCAAAAACAGGATGGTGATTTAAATCTTAAATTAATAACACGTCTTATTCCTGATTCTATAGCTCCACTACCTATTGGACTTTTATTATTCCTAAGAGATTGATAATCAATCCGTTTGGCGTTTTTAACAGAATATTTATATAAATTGAATTCGTCTAAACTTACACCTGAAATTGATTTTTTCAATAACCGTTTTATCTTTTTTATATCTCCCTCCCATAAAGCATCTGTCAATTTTTGAGGCACTGACTCTTTATGCTCTTTGTCTACGTATTCTAGTAATTCATGGAGGTGTTCTGCTGCATGCTAATAATCTAACGTTTCTGTAATTTTATCACTCGCTACGCCTATCCCTTCTAACATTAATCTTGCTCTATTCCATATCCAGGGTGCTCCATCGGCGATAAACTGAACACTTTTTGCCTTATCTACATTTAATTTTACTAGGTAACTCTTCAATAAATCAAATGTCTCATCATCCCCAAAACTAGCATCATAAATAGGTAGTCTTTGTTTGTTTAATTTACCCTGTTTATCAACCGTAGTAATAAGAAATAATTTCGGTTCTCGCCAAGGAGTATCAAATTTTTGATCCCGCTTTGGCCCATTTTCATCCTTATAAACACGACTTCTTATCCTTCCTCCATCCATTTCAATAACTACATGTTCTCCCGCTAAACTTTCTCCTTCTTCTAGTTGAGTAGTAGGTCGATCTACCATACATTCAGAAGCCAAAGACAACGAGAGTGTTCTATTTCGATTGTCATTTGCTTTAATACTAATATATTTACATATTTTCTCACCTACCTCATTTGAAGGACAAACAACTGATAATAAGCACATTATACTCTTATACATTAAACCACAATTTTATCACAATTTAACTGTATTAATCCTAAATGTCGATTCCCCTCATAGTCTCTCGTACTTTTTTAGCGTAAAATGAATTAACTTCCACTTTTGTACCAGTTCGTAATTGTATTTTCGTTAGACGTTTTTTTAACTTTTTCAAGTTCATTGATTCTGCTAATTTGCGCTGCTGCTGCTCAAAACATTCTGATTCTGAAATGAACGCCAGAAATGCGCTACAAACCGTATCATAGAGTTCCATCAACGATTCAAATAGCTGTTTTTCAAAATCATAAAAGCGCCCTTCCAATATCAAATCTTCCAATTTCTTGGCGTTCAAGTGGTCTTCTATTTTACTTTTTAGTATCTTTACAACATAAGGAGAGTTATTCATAGTATTGATTTTTAGTCGAACCAAAATTAATGAATTCTCTCCTTTGTTTTTTAATTAATTTAGGGGGGACAAATCCCAACTACGCCCTAATCAATCCATTAAGTTTACCAATGGTGAGCAACTGCAAGAAGTATTAGTAGGACTTCATCAAAAACGATTTTTATTTGAAGAAACAGGTAAACCTTATTTTATTAATAATGAAATAATCATCGATTATCTTGGAGCGACTCAATTGAAAGAACATCATTTTGAGTTCTTTGCCAGTGCTAAAAACAAGTATGCGGTTCGGAATGATTCTTCTGAGGTTTTATGTTGTGAAGGTCAGCCTATTTTTTTATTGGCGGATACTTTAACCGCTATAGAAAATCGATCTATCGTTACTTGTCAACGTCAGCAAGAAAGTTTTATGATTGACTTAGACGGAAATCCTTTGCAATTGACTGGTCTACCCGATCAAACGATTGGCGCCGTGGAAGATACGGTTGTTCAGGTATACCAATCTAGGGTAAGAAATATCCAAGTAGATGGAAAAGAAAAAGTATATGATGAAGACACAAATAAAATTTTCACCATTGAGAAGGTAATTCCCAATCGAATTGTTGATCCAGAACATTACCATAGAGAAGTGGGCATTGCTTATTTTGGAGAACGCCCCAAATTATTTCTTAAAAAAACAAGGCGTCTACTTCGCCTTCCTAACAGTCTAGGTATTCGTGAGATTATCAGCGGGCCGGATCAAAAATTATTGAAGGCAACGGACGAAAATGGTCAGTCGGTCATCTTAGATATTCGGAGAGGATTTTTAGATCTTACACTTGCTACGGTAGAAGACGAAATAGTAGTTGATGTTTTTGAGCAGCCTCAGAAAATAGGATTGATTACGGTCCAAAATATTGCCTTAAAAACCCTTGGTGGACAAAAGGAACGTGTGGTCAATTTAGACGAACCTCAGTTAAAATTATTTACCTTACCCAATGATCTAAAAAGTACGTTGGCCACCAACGCCCCTTCCCTTTTTCAATCTGCGGCCATCCAGCAATTGGATTTCTCGACCACAACTGAGCTAGGAGATATGGTCTTAATCAACGCCAAATTTATTGCTTATACCGAAGATAGTTTTCCAGTCTTAATTAATCAGATCACTGGAAGACCACTCCATTTAGAAGGCGCGAATCATAAAATCGAGTT
>JALZUU010000042.1 GCA_023300665.1 Saprospiraceae bacterium
TTAAATTCCGCTTTAAGAAAATTAGCCTAGCCCTTTACTTTACTCACCCGCGGATTTACAAAAGCTACTGAGGCTTTCCGCTAGCTTTGCACTAGGAGTTTTGAGAACTACAAGAGCTGGCAGGCAGCAGAGCAAGCGTTCTCAACATGAATAGTCCCCAAAGAAACCTTAAATCAAAGGAGTCTCTGACAATTAGGGAGCGAGTAAACGGGCTAACACTCAAAAATTTCCACGCACTCATTTATTATTAAAAATAATTAGAACAAAAATGATTTATCCCCGTATAATAATAGGGTTCTCAGCAATTGTGTGACTTTATTTCACAAGTGTTTACTTAATATCTATAAATAAATTTACAAACTAGATAGTATCTATATCCATATTTGGATTAGCAAAACACATGAAACAAATTCAAATATTATTTTATTTTTTATTTTTAGGATTCTTACCACTAGCTAATACGCAAACTCAAATTCCAACTATTTATGAAACGAGTTTTACAGATCAAACTAGTGATAAGGAAAAATTTGCTATTTATCTTGATTCTATTGATAAATACCTATACCGAGATTTAGAAATCACCAAATATACCATTGATCAATGCCAGAAAATTATTGATCAAAAAGTACCTATCCCAGATTCTGATTTCTTTCAATTCATTTTATTTCAAATTTATAACCATCATAATAAAGCTAATCCACTTAGTGCTTACAAGACCATTTCTGAATATGAACACAAATTAGACCTGTTTCAAATTTCGAAAACAAAAAAAGGAACTTTTAATTACTTGAAAGCCTTTACCTACATGGCCATTGGTGATCTAGAATCTGCCCAAAAAACCTACTATCAAAATTTGGAAGATGCTAGAATCCAAAAGGATACCAGCAGCATAATAAGTTCGTTGTACTCATTAGGACAACTTTATAAAGATGAAAAAGATCCAGGCTTAGCAATTCAATCTTTTGAAGGAATATTAGAACTTGGGAAAGGTGTCAAAATTCGCCCTTCTACTGCAACCTTAATTCATATAGAATTAAGTGAATCCTTACA
The DNA here is from genome assembly GCA_023300665.1 of Saprospiraceae bacterium. Lineage (GTDB taxonomy): Bacteria > Bacteroidota > Bacteroidia > Chitinophagales > Saprospiraceae > JALZUU01. The sequence continues at coordinate 1,051 of JALZUU010000042.1, forward strand.
AGCATCGGGAGAAACTGATCGAGCTATGGAAACGCTCAATCTAGGATACAAAATCGCATCAGACGCAAAATTGGAGATTCTTAAAAATGAAATACTTATTCAAAAATCAACTTATTATCTAGAAAATAATGAGGTAGCTAAGGCAAGTAAGATTTATGATCAAATCTTAACGCTAAGTAAAAAAGGTCAAGATCAAAACAATAAATTTAACACCACTAAACTCTTGGCTAATCTATATCAAGCTCAAAAAAAATATCAATTATCTATCAATACACACCAGGAAATATTAGAACAAATAGATACTAGCAATTATGACCAACTGATGGATAGTTATGACAAACTTCAAAGTCTTAGTTTTGAAGTGGAAAATTTCCAATCGGCACATAATTATTTATTAACCTATAATGAAATAAAAAAGAAACGAGACCTGGATGTCAAAAAGCAAAAAACAGATTATTTAAAAATAAAGTTTAATTCTGAAAAGAAGGAAAAAGAAAATGTGATTCTAGCTGGTCAAATTGTTCAGAGTAAGAATAGATTCAAAATTCTTTTTCTATCTCTAGCATTATCTGCCTTAGTAATGATTTTATTGTTTGGCGCATTTTATCAAAAGAACAAGTATAGTAAAAATTTAGAAGCAGAAGTTTCCAGACGAACGATCACCTTAAAAGAAACTAATCGAGAGCTTAAAGAATTCAACAGAATATTAGCACATGATTTAAAAGAACCACTCAGAAGTATTGTTGGATTTAGTCAGCTTGCTTTGAGAACAGATAAAAGCCCAGAAGAAACTAGCGAATACCTAAATTTTGTAATTACTAGTGGTCGGCAATTACAAGACTTGATAAATAGCATTAGTGCTTATCAACAAATTGATTTAAAATCTTTTACAGATTTTGAAAAAATAGATATCCAAAGCTTTTCAGAAGATATTACCAATCTTTGCCTGAATAAAAAATCCGACAAAAAAATTGAATTAAGCATTGATAGTGCTGCTTTAATCTATTATCCTAAAGAAGCTTTTTCAACGATTTTAGAAAAGATATTTGAAAATGCTATCCTATTCAATAATAATAAAATTATAAAAATACAGGTCGACCATCGCTTAAAAAATAAAGTACATTCAATAAAAATCAAAGATAATGGGATCGGTATTAATAAAAAATATCATGAAAGGATCTTCGAAATGTTTCAAAGATTAAATAAAAGAGGTGCGTATAAAGGGTCAGGTTTAGGATTGAGTATTGCAAAAAAAATGATTGAAAATATGAATGGTAGTATCACCCTTCTAAGTTCAAAAGAGAAGGAAGGAAGTACCTTTTTATTAGAGTTCCCAGAGCTTTCTCCAGATGAAAATAATCATGCTAAAATAAAAACCAAGAAACCAAATCAGGTGAATACTTAAAAATGAAGTAGCTGAGTGATTAATTTTTCAGAATAATATTATTTAATTTTCAATGCCCTTTGTGTAAGAATTAGACCTGAATCTTTTAAGTTCAACTTTTCATCCTTTCTAAAAAATTCAATTTTAGAATATAGCTCAGACAGAAATAAAATTTATTACCTTAGCTCCATGTTAAATCGATTAAAAAATATCGGCCCTGGAGCTTTGGTCGCCGCCGCTTTTATTGGCCCGGGAACCGTTACTGCCTGTTCCTTAGCTGGCTCAAAGTTTGGGTATGCCTTGTTGTGGGCATTGGCAATTTCGACCATTGCAACCATTGTTTTACAAGAAATGGCGGCGAGGGCAGGTCTCGTCACACGGCTTGGATTAGCAGCATTAATTCGGGCTGCCTTACCAGTTCCTTGGTTTAGAAAACTGATGCTCGGAATTATTTTTTCAGCAATTGTCATTGGCAATGCTGCTTATGAAGCTGGCAACTTAACGGGTGGTGTACTAGGTTTACAAGCCATTGTTCCAGAAGAAGTCGTTGTAAAGGAAATTTGGTTATTGCTCCTTGGTTTACTGGCAGCGATTCTATTATATATCGGCAATTATAAAATTTTGGAACGCGTCTTAGTAGTCCTAGTAATTGTCATGAGTCTTTCATTTATTATCACTGCTTTAGCTAGTAGTCCGAATTGGAGTGAGATTGCCAAAGGTTTATTTACCTTCCGACGTCCAGAAGGAAGCTTATGGATCATTCTTGGATTAGTTGGAACCACCGTCGTTCCTTATAATTTATTTTTACACGCATCCATTGTTCAAAAAAAATGGACTACTCCATCCGACTTACCTGCAGTCAAATTTGATACAGGATCTTCTATTTTATTAGGTGGATTGGTCAGTATGGCGGTCCTATTATGTGCCATTCCTTTAGCGGGTTCTACACTGAGTAATGCTGGGGATCTGGCGCGTGGATTAGAACCATTGCTCGGTTCTTATGCGCGATACTTTTTAGGCATTGGGCTTTTTGCCGCAGGATTGACTTCAGCAATTACCGCTCCATTAGCAGCTGGTTATGTGGCTGCAGGATGCTTCGGTTGGGATAATTCAATGCGTAGTGGTAAGTTTAGAATGGTCTGGGCATTGGTTTTAATTTTAGGAGTTGCTTCTTCTTTTTTAAAAGTCAACCCCTTAGAAATTATTCAATTTGCACAGATTGCCAATGGGTTGTTATTACCTTTGATTGCAGGGATTTTATTATGGGTGATGAATCAAGAAAAATTACTTGGAAAATATCGGAATAATTTATTACAAAATCTATTAGGTGGTAGTGTTTTTCTTTTTGCTTGCTTTTTAGGCGCGAAGGGAATTTGGAAGGTTTTTGGGTGATGGGTATTGTTTTTTGCTTTTTTTGACTGATGCCTTAGGAAAAGGTCGTAACTTAGAATTATGAAAAAGAACATAAATATTAACTGTGATCTTGGGGAAGGCCTTAACTTAGCGCCGCAATTAATGCCTTTGATTGGGGCAGCTAATATTGCTTGTGGAGGACATGCTGGAGACAACGAAACAATTGCTTCTTGTATTCAATTAGCTCAAGAAAACAACGTATTAATCGGTCTACATCCTGGGTATCCGGATCGAGCAAATTTTGGTAGAAAAACCATGGAGATGACCACCTTGGATCTTTGGGATACGTTGGCGGCACAGAT
>JALZUU010000043.1 GCA_023300665.1 Saprospiraceae bacterium
CTTATTTTGTCACAAACTTATAGTTTTATAAATAATTGACTCCTCCGTCCTTGTTCAGTTTGAAGTTGTAAATAATAACTCCCTTTTGGAAGGTTTTCAATATTCATTTCACCTCTAATAGTTTGGACATTAAAAGTCTGTTCTTGAAGAATTTTACCATTTATATTCCAAAGAGATAAAATAGAACTTTCAGGTTTTTCTAATTGAATAGAAAATCTTATTACATCCATCACTGGATTAGGCGATATATCAAAGGCTACCAAATTAGGAGGATTTAGATTTACGGCGGTAGATAGATTTTCTTCAATAATAAATTCAGTATCTATTAAATACAAAATGCCATTTTCATCTACATGAACGGTCTGTTGTGGGATAAACAAACTATCAAATTCAAGGATTCCAATTAAGGTATTTGCATCCTGAAGGGCTTTGAATTTCAGGTGATAAATCGTAGAATCATCCGCAATGGGTTCTGAACCAAATATGGCATTCAGATTAATTTTCATGAGTGGGAACAGCCCTTCTTCAATGTGCGATTCATTTGGGATTGGCATAAAGATATCTTCCGCTTCTTCATAAGCGATAAATTCCAAATAGCTGGTATCCCAAGCCAAACTATGCTGAAAACCCATTATTTCCACTAATCCTCTAGCCTTTATGGAGACCAGTATTTCTTCCTCTTCTTCAATAACTTTATCTGAAAAATAGAAAACAGGTTGTGGGAGATTAGGAGGCGGAGGCCAATGATCTGCATCAATGGCTACATCACCAGATTTGACCGCAAGGAGTACCAACCCACTGGTATCAGTAGACAAATTTTCTAAATTTATTCCAAGGAATTCTTCATTTGTATTTAGATTGTTTTCATCAATGTTTCCATTAAAAAACCTCCATGGTAAATCGAGTTGGGTTAAATTATTTTCTACCTTAACGGAAGCGTTTGCTATACCAATAAAGTCAAAACCTGAATAAAGACCACTTTGATTATTGTCATTTGCCATGTCCTGACTGGTTAGACTATTATAAATTTGATTTACCATAAATCTATTATAGCAAGCATCCAAAACACTAACTTCTTCAAAGAAAAGTCCTTCTAAAAAACCTTGAATTTGATAGTCTTGACCTGCCGTCAATTCTGAAAATTCAAAAGACCCATTTTCATCTGTAAGGATAGAATCACCATTGGAGCAAGTCACCATTACATTTGGTACAGGATCGCCATTATGTCGCAATACTTGTCCAGTAATATCAACGACTTGCGCATAAACAAAACTTAGTTTGAGTAGACTTAGAAAGATAAGTAAGGTTAGACGTTTGATAATCATAAGGAGGTGGTTTTATGATTGAAAAATAAAGTTGTTTAAGGTTTTACATACTCGCAAACAACTTGAGCGTTTTTAAATAAGTAGAGGAGCAATTTTTAATTAGACAAATATAGTAAAAATTGCATATTTAACCTAGGCTATGTATGTAGGTATAATTTGTGAGAAATTTAATTCAGAAGGAAAATATTTGGGGATTGATCAATTTGAACGAAAACTTACTTTATTGTCTGGAACCGATTTTGCAGACTTCCAAATAATCAGCAAGGAAAATAAAATTGAATTCATTTATAACGCTAATAGTGAATTCCTAAAAGGATTTAAAAAAGGCAAATCAGTGAAATCTAAATTGCCAGGTAATAATAATAGAATCATTAGAACAAATTTCAACTTGGCAGATCTAAAATTCAATCATGAGGAAATTAGTACCCTTGGAACTATATTTGTCTCTCATAATTCATTCAGTATTATTGATGGAAAAACCTATGTTTTTGGCTATAATAAAGATCAAAGTAAAATACGATTGGGAGTAATGGATTAATTTTATTCAACAATATTTTTTTATAAAAAGATATACTGGAGAATAATACAGCGCTTGTTTACATGTCTATATGTAAACAAGCGCTGTAGCTTTTGATCCTGTTTTTTATTATTGGTCTTGATGCGTAGTGTCATTGAGCGTATAGGGATTCTTGGAGTCAAGACAACACATTATTTTTTGAATCAAGAGCTTAATACAAGTAAAATAATTTACAGGAACAGCTTCACAATAAAGCTGCTAATACTTTATCATTTTACCACCATATACTCGAATCCCGATATGGCTGATTACTTCATAATAGTAAATTCCAGCTGGAAGATGCGCATTACTAAAAGTTAGATCTGTTTCTGAGAGCACTTCTGTATTGAAAATACGTACCCCATTTGAATCAAAAATATTCAATATGCCACGACCTCCTGGAATAGATTCTATTTTAAAAGTTGCACTATGTTGAAAAGGATTTGGAAGTACTTTTAGCGCCTGAATAAACGGTATTTCTGTAGTACTTGTTGGAGGACTAGATAGACTTTTATTTAAGAATAGTTTTAAGATTGTACCGAAAGAAGAAAGCTCGCCTATGACAAGTAGATCAGGGTCGTTGTCTTCATCTATATCTGCAAAGGCAACGACGCTATTGTCTATACCTTCGAGGGTAGGGATGGTTCTTTCCGTAAAATTTGCTTGTCCATCATTTAGAAATAATCTTGAATATTTAGAACTAGTATTATTTCTGCCAGTAATGAGTAAATCCTGATCATTGTCTCCGTCTACATCCGCAAAGGCGACCGCGCCATGATCTATATCATCAAAAGGGGTATTTAATACTTCCTCAAAATTCCCTTGTCCATCATTGAGGTACAGGATTGAAAAATCTCCATCAAAATTACTCCCAGTTAGCAATAGATCCTCGTCACCATCTCCATCTACATCCGCAAAAGCGATAGCACTATTCGATATGCCTATCAGCTCATTTTCAAATATTGGCGTAAAATTTCCTTGCCCATCGTTAATGTATAAATAAGATTCGGATAGATTAGAATTATCCTTTCCTGTCACCAATAAATCTTGATCACCATCGCCGTCTATATCTGAACAAGCAATCGCACCATACCGCAAACGGCCAAAAGAAGTATTTGGTTTTTCCGTAAAATTTCCTTGTCCATCATTGGTATATAATTTAGAATCTGCTTCAAATAAAAAATTCCCTTCTCCTGCGATAACTATATCAGAGTCGTTATCACCATCTACATCTACAAAAACTATAGATGCGTTAAAAAATCCTTGAAATGTATTATTGGTTGATTCCGTAAAGTTTCCTTGTCCATCATTATTGTAAAGTTTGGTAATAAACCCATTACTAGAACTTCCTGATATAAGAATATCCTGATCATTATCGCCATCTACATCCGCATGAGCAACGGCACCTGAACCTATATTTTCAAAAGGAGCATCTAATTTTTCTACAAAATTATGTTTTTGATCATTGATAAAAAGCTTTGAAGTGCTATTATTTATAACAGATCCTGTTATAAAAAGGTCTTGGTACGTATCTCCGTTTACATCCACGAAAGCAACCGAAGCATTCGATAGTGGATCAATTGGAATACCTGCTTGGTTAAAATTTCCTGTCCCATCGTTGAAGAATAGCTTTGAAGTATAATTATCAAGAATACCTCTGTCTCCAGTGATCATGATATCAGCGTCATTATCTCCGTCCACATCCACAAAAGCAATCGAGCCTTTTGTCAGGTCCTCAAAAGGGGTATTTTGCATTTCAATAAAATTTCCCTGACCATCATTGAGGTATAATTTTGAAATAAAATCGGCGTTAAGCATTTTTTCACCTGTAATTAATACATCTTGATCACCATCTCCATCTATATCATTAAAGGCAACAGCTCCCTCTGATACCCCTTCAAAAGGAGTATTCTCCATTTCGGTAAAATTTCCCTGCCCATCATTAAGATAAAGTTTTGAAATACGGTTGTTATCGGTCATACCAGTCATCATCAAATCTAGATCACTGTCTCCGTCTACATCTGCAAAAGCAAGCGCACTCTCACTTACTCGCTCAAAAGAAGTATCCTGCATTTCAGTAAAATTTCCATTTCCATTATTGATATATAATTTAGAGATACGAATAGAGGAATCATTTATACCCGTTATTATCAGGTCTTGATCATTGTCTCCGTCTATATCTGCAAAAGCAATAGCACCATTATTACCCCCTTCAAATGGCGTATTTTCCACCTCAGTAAAATTTCCATTTCCATTGTTTTTATATAATATTGCAATAGGATCATTGAAGTCATCTCTACCTGTAAGCAGCAAATCTTCATCATTGTCGCCGTCCACATCTACAAAAGCAAGTGAATTATCTGTTCCTCTTATAAAAGTATTATTGCTTGTCAAAGAAAAATTTCCTTCTCCGTCATTAAGGTAAAGTTTAGGTCTACCTATGTCGAAACCAGCAATCAATACATCCTGATCACCATCATTATCTACATCAGAAAAACCAGCTGCCCCTCGTATAACTCCTTCAAAAGGGGTGTTGTTATCCAACGAATATTTTCCTTGTCCATCGTTTAGATATAGCTGTGCACTGCGAACACCAGCTAATAGTCCAGTGATCAATATATCTTGATCCTCGTCACCATCTACATCGGCATAATCGATAGTGCTGAATCTTACACCATCAAAAGGCGGGTGTAGACAAAAGTCAGAAAAATCCTGCGCAGACAGACACTGACTGAGCACCATAAATAAAATAGGTAATACTGATTTCATGTTATTTTTTTCGATTGAATGTAAATTTCGCATACTTGCGTTGGTTAAACCAGAAAAGTATAGCAAGTTATCAAAATGGCAAGGGAAATCCAAGGCGATCTGTTGAAACTATTTTTACTTGCAAACCTTACTAAGGTCCAGATATGCCTAATCTTAGTTGGTCTGAAATTGGCATTCATCAAAAAAATAATTAAAAAAAATACAGTATAGTTATAAACCGCTTATCATTTCAAAAAAAAGGCCCGCTCTGAACCATAAGTTCAAAGCGGACCTTTTAATTTAAATAGAATTAACTATTTAAAAATTACTTCAGGACAATCATTTTCTTCGTAGCTGAAAACTTTGAAGTAGATAGTTGATAATACAACATTCCCGTTGTACCTAAATCAGCTTTATCCATCAACACTTGGTGGATTCCAGCATCATAAGTATCGGTTTGTGTATACATTACCCGACCTGAGAGGTCAAAAATTGTCAGAGTCGCTTCTGAAGCTTCTGGTAAATGAAATCCAATTACCGTTTCTTGACCAAATGGATTTGGTTGATTCTGTAATAAGGTGAAACCCTTATCTGCAGCAATCGCATTTCCAAAGTCCAATACAACATCTTTACGTAAATCTGCTTGATAGGCTTCGCTCGCTGTTACACTAGAATTGATGGCTAGTACTTCGCTTAAGCGGACATCCTTTAAAGCTGTAAAGCTTACTTCAAATAAAGTTTCATCGTCTGCCATGCTTACGCCATTCGTCTCATTCCAACTAACAGTGACTTTACCTTCGTTGGCTTTTGTAAATCCGAAATTGTTGGCTGACATATTGCTTAGCGCACTCGTTTCGTAATCTAGTACTTCCAAGTATTCTGTTGCGAAATCCAACGTAAACTGGAATCCAGCTACGTCCTTAAAGTCGCTGGCGTTAAAGGCGAATTGATAAGTCTGACCTGCCTTTAGCATTTCATCTTCCAATTTGATCTTTAGCGTACCATCACTTGAACGGGTATCTCCCGATTGTAGTAAGTTTGGAGATGAAGAGGCATTTAAGTCTCCTAACTTCACACCAATAAAATTCATAATCTCATCACTTGTTAGATTATTGATATTAGCAATCGTTGGATAAGTTGTGGCAAATGGATTATTAGGATTTGGGAATATATACCCGGCATCTACAAATGTCCATGATTTTCCAGAACTAAATTCATCATCAATATTCAGAATCAAACGACGTAATTGAATCATATCTAACGCAGTAATACTTCCTGATCCGTTTACATCGGCTGCTATCATTTTATAAGGAGAATCTAATAAATTCAACTCCAAAATATGTTGGCCGAGTAAAATTAAATCGTACGTTGTAATCCCGTTTAACGGATTATCGTTTCGACTTGGTTCAATCGAATAATTCTGTGCCATCATTAAATCAAAATGATAAGATCCATCATCACTAGTAATCATCAGGTCATTAGAAAATCCTTCTACTTGTACTTCAACGAATTCGATCAATTGAGATTCTTCTGTTTGAAGTGTTCCAGAAACAGCTGCCGTGATTGGCTGTCCTGTTCCATTGTCGATGATTCGGTAGAAAGTATTAGTAATGGTTTGATTACCACAATCATCTGTAGCGATAAAGGTAACCTCCGTGGTAGCAAGTCCAGTAGAACAATCTACATTAGGAGTTAAAGGAGCATAAGTAATACTCGCTGCACCAGAAGAACAATTATCTGTAGCAGATAAGCCATTCAACTGAAGTGTTGCCCAATTGGTATATCCAGCTTGTAAATCTGTATCATTACAATCTGCAATACCTACGGTAACACTACCATTTAATTCAGGACCGTAATTGTCTGTAAGAACAACTAAAGCCGTACAAGTAGAACTTCTTCCACAATCGTCAGTAGCCGTAAATCCTACTATCTGGTAGGCTACTGCGTTCTCGACCGCAACGGTAGGGTTCGCACAGTTTTGAGTAATAAATCCATTCACATTAAAATTGTTACCAATTGAAACACCAGTTTCTGAACAACTTGTAATTACGGTCGCTAAACCTGCATAAGCATCAAACTGTGCTTGTACCATATCTAGATCTGAAGCACAGTCGATAATACAAATATCTACTGGACAAACAAACTCAGGACCATCGTTGGCCATGGTATAGGTTTGAGTATGCGTTGCTACTCTGCCACATCCATCCGTGCCGGTATAAGTATACTGAATCGTGCTACCATTACAACCAGGTGTCCCTAAGGTAGTTGGGCCACTTACATTGTAGGTGATATTGCCACAATTTGCTTCTACATTAAATAATGCTAATTGAGGAAATGCATTCACCGCACAATCTACCGTTTGGTCTGCAGGAAATGCCGTAATAATTGGTGCAACCGTATCTTCAATCGTTATCACATGATCAAAAGTTGCGCTTAGATTTCCACAAAGATCAGTAACCGTATAAGTTCTGGTCATGATGATCGGACAAGTCCCA
>JALZUU010000044.1 GCA_023300665.1 Saprospiraceae bacterium
CACGTAAGAAGGTCTCTGCGTCTCCCGAAGCAAGTACGGGACGGGGTCCTGCGAACTTTGCGAGAAAAACACTTTTTAGAGCAAGCTCAACGATTCAACAAATCAACATCAAAAAATAATGATAAAACTCACCGTAATAGATCGCGAAGATCAACCTCATGAATTGGAAGCACCCACAGACATGAACATGAACCTCATGGAAGTCTGTAAGGCCTATGAACTCCCCGTCGAAGGAACTTGTGGAGGAATGGCGCTTTGCTCTACCTGCCACGTATATGTCCAGTCTGACCACGAACTCCCCGAACTAAAAGATGCCGAAGAAGATATGCTAGACCAAGCCTTTTTTGTAGATGATAATAGCCGATTGGGTTGCCAAGTGCAGATCACGGAGGAGCTGGATGGGCTAGTGGTGAAGTTGGCGCCGTCGGCGGATTGAGGTGCTTCGCGCGTTGAAACGCTGTGTCTGTTGAAGTGTTGAAACGCTTCGCTTGTTGAATTGTTTGGGTCGTGCTGTTTGGGCAGTTTGGTTAGCGATGGAAAATGGTGTGAGTTGTGAAGTTTCAACCTAAAAATATTCTGTAATGATAAATAATCAAAAAACTGGACTATTGGTGGTACACAGATTCATTATCCATTTAAGAGATAAGGAATTTCGTAATAAAATAGACATCGATAAATATTTAGATGATTTGGAGTATTTACCAGCATTAATGTTGCAAACTGAAGATCGTTCAGAAGACTTTAAAGGATATGTTGAGGAGATGAGTAATGACTATTCTTTGCCTTTTATATTTGAAAGGTTTAAGGATAAGTTGTAGTTTCTTGAATTTGGAATAATAAGAGAATTAATATAAAACTTTTCTACTAATGTAAGCGTCTATATTTAGAGGTGAAAACGCTGCGAGCGGTAAATTTTAGTCTCCATTTTTATACTAAAAGGACCAAGAATGTTTGATATTTTATTTGGTATATGGCTTATTTGTTTTGGACTTTATTTAATCATCACAAATGTTTTTGATTTAAGTGCTAAGAAAAATAAAGACAATTTACATATGTGGTCTTCATCTATAAAATTAATTATGCTTGGTTTAATGTGTGTAATTCTGAGTTTTGGTTTTATATATGGAAAGTCGAGTTTAGTTGAGATTGTAGATGGTTTTTTGAACTAGTTTTTTACTGCTGTTGTGATTTATGGTAACAAATAAATAGACGAAAGAACGATTCGGATTTGAGTTGGAGTAGTATTAGAATGGCAGAAAAAATAGTAGCAACCAATAATATCATCATGAAAGAAAAAGACAGAGCTAGTCTTGCCGTAAGAAGATTTCTCTCACAGTCAAAAGAATTTACGGAAGATTATATTGAAGATAGATTAGTAAAACTAAAACTAAAAAAGTTAATCCTTGAAGGAGGTTTTGAAAAGTTTACTTTTTTTTGGCACTCATCCTCTTGCTTTTCACAATGGTATCTTTCTGATTTTACGGGACATGGAATCATGTATGATGATGAATCATTTCTTGAAGGTCTTCCCTTAGAAACTACTTTTAATTGTATGGAGCAATACATGATGTATCATAAAGCCATGCTTTTTTTAGATCGAGCTTCTGCAAGAAAAATTTTAGATACTAAAAGTCCAAAAGAACAAAAACAGTTAGGTAGACTCGTTCAAAATTTTGAAGAAAAGGTTTGGAAAGAATATCGATCCACCATTGTATATCGAGGAAATGAACTAAAATTTACACAAAGCGAAAAGCTCCTTTCTGCTTTAAAAGCAACAAGAGGAACAACACTCGTTGAAGCCTCTCCTTATGATAAAGTTTGGGGAGCCGGATTATCTCAAAAAGATAGACGAATACATGATCGTGGAAAATGGAAGGGCTTAAATTTGTTGGGAGAAATCTTGACGACTTTGCGGGTGGAGTTGGATAGTGGGAAGTATTAGTTATTGGATGAAAAGCACTAAATATAGAAATGTATTTTTACTCTTCCCGATCTCCACGCTAAAAGATATACACGTTAGAAGGTCTCTGCGTTTCTGCTAACTTTGCGAGAAAAATACTTTAATTCAACAATTCAACCGCTTCACTTACCCCCACAATATTCCTCACTCAGTCGCTTCATCCAAACTAATCACCGGCGGCTTTAATAAATAGTAAAATAATCTTCTTAGAGATGGCGAATGAATAAATTATAAGCAAGTTTGTCTGCTGGTATTCACCATTAATTTTAGCCACTATTTTGAATCATTTCAATCCATAAATCAATTTTGTTCTAAAAAAGTAGGAGTATTTTAGATTTCTAATAAATGAAGACAAAGCATATAATTAATCCTCCTTAGTTATACCTACATTTAATAGTTTTGCCTCCTTTCTTAATTATAAATAAATAACTAAAATGACTAATTATTTAAATTTTAAATGGGGCGTAATGCTATTTGCATTTCTTCTTTTGGCTTCATGTGGTGATGACGATGATGATACTACACCAACAGCACCAGTGGGAGCTGTTTACGCAATGACTAACGGAAATGGACAAGTTGATGGTAACGTCCAAGGAGCGAATGAGATCGTTACTTATGGTAGAGCTTCAGATGGAACTTTAACTCCAATTGGGCGAGTAGCAACAGGTGGTGATGGAGGAGATTATGATGGTGGCGAAGGATTAGATCCACTAATTTCAGCTTACGCACTTACTAAAAATGATGACAATACGAACTTATTTGCGGTTAATGCAGGTAGTAATACCGTTTCATCATTTAATATCAACGATGATTTTTCTATAACATTAGCGGGATCACCACAACCTACCGGTGCAGTAGGACCTAATAGTATTGCCTATTTTCCAACAACTACTGCTAATCCAGGTGCTAAAGGAGTAATTTATGTTACTAATATTACTCGTCAAGAGTTTTTAGCAGGAGGAGAACCGGCTCACCAAGGAACAGTTACTGGGTTTTGGGTACTTACAGATGGTTCTTTAGTGCCTATTGATGGATCAACTAGAGATCTACTTAACAGACCTGCAGGAGTACAAATTTCTCCTGATGGAAACTGGTTGGTCATTTCTTCTATTAACTCAGGAGCAGCAGGTCTAGCTACAGGAAATGAAGATGAAATAACGGTTTACAGCATGACAGACGGAATTATTGGCGATTGGGCAGCTGGAGCAACTTCTACACTTAGAGGCAATACAGAAGGAAGAAATCTTCCATCTGCTATTGGATTCCAAATTGTTGGGGACAATTATGTAGTAGTAACAGAAGCAAGAGAGTTTCAGCCTGATGGAATGCCACCAGCATTTCCAGCATTACAAGATGGTTCTGTATCAACATGGCAAATTGGAGCTGGCGGAGCTTTAACGCCAATTAGCCAAGATGTAAGATCTGGAGAAGGTAACACTGGTAGAACCGCTTGTTGGTTAGACTTTACTGCTGATGGAAATTCTTTCTTCGTATCTAATGCTATTGAAGCAGGTTTGGCTTCGTATAGTTATAGTAACGGAACCGTTACATTATTAGATCAAACAGCAGCAGAAGGACAAGGAACTAATGGCGCAGATAATGGGCCAGATGCTTTTGCAGTTACTGAAGGATGGATTGATATGTGGATTACAGATGATGGTGAATATTTATACCAACTATATGGTTTAGAAGGTACGATCGGAATCTTTAGAATTGATGGAACTTCCTTAGAACTTGTAGGGGAAGAATCTAATAACTTACCAAATACAAACACGCAAGGTATAGTTGCTATTTAATA
>JALZUU010000045.1 GCA_023300665.1 Saprospiraceae bacterium
GCAACATCATCAAGATCGTTGATTAGAATATCATCTGCAAAAATATCTGGACAAAGACCATTGGATGTAAAAGTGATATTATAAGATTGACCAGCAATAAGAGAACCAATGAGAATTTCTCCTGTCGTAGGATCAATGAATCCTCCACCATCAATCGTGAAAGAACCCGTACTATTAGGGAATGTACTTGGAAAAATATTTCCATCGTTAATACAAGCACTTGCTTGGTAATCAAACGCAACATCGTCAACGTCGCTAATCGTAATAACATCCGTAAACATGTTCGGACAATTACCATTTGACATAAAGGTAATCGTATAAGATTGACCAACAATGGTTGTGGCAATCGCAATCTCTCCAGTTATAGTATTAATATTTGCTCCACCATCAATACTAAAGGAACCATTGCTCGTAGGAAATTGAGCTGGAGAAACATTTCCTCCATTAATACAAACATTATCTACATAATTAAACGTTGCATCATCAAGTTCATCGATTAATATATTATCGGTAAACGTAGCCGGACAGGCTCCATTAGACGTAAAGGTAATGGTATAAGATTGACCAGCCGTAGTTGTCCCAATTGTAATCTCTCCTGTGGCTGTATTGATGTTTGCTCCGTTATCAATACTGAACAAACCACCACTCGGAGGTAGCGCATCTGGGAAAATATTTCCATCATTAATACAAGCATTGTCTACATAATTAAACGTTGCATCATCGGCAGCATCAATGGTAATATTATCCGTAAACGTAGCAGGACAAGCTCCATTAGACGTAAAGGTAATCGCGTAGGATTGACCAGCCGTAGTTGTCCCAATTGTAATCTCTCCTGTGGCTGTATTAATGTTTGCTCCGTTATCAATACTGAACAAACCACCACTCGCAGGTAGCGCATCTGGTGAGATATTTCCTCCATTAATACAAGCATTATCTACATAATTAAACATCGCAGCATCGGCAGCATCAATAGTAATATTATCCGTAAATGTAGCAGGACAAGGTCCATTAGACGTAAAAGTAATCGCGTAGGATTGACCAGCCGTAGTTGTCCCAATTATAATCTCTCCAGTGGATGTATTAATGTTTGCTCCGTTATCAATACTGAACAAACCACCACTCGAAGGTAGCGCATCTGGTGAAATATTTCCTCCATTAATACAAGCATTGTCTACATAATTAAACGTCGCATCGTCTGCCGCATCAATGGTAATATTTTCCGTAAATGTATTTGGGCAGATTCCAGTAGAGGTAAAAGTAATCGCGTAGGATTGACCAGGGTTGGTCGAAGCAACCGTAATCTCTCCTGTTGTAGTATTAATATTTGCAGCCCCATCAATGCTAAAGGAACCCGTACTCGTAGGTAGCGCATCTGGAAAAATATTTCCTCCACTAAAACAAGCATTGTCTACATAACTAAACGTAGCATCATCGACCGCATCAATGGTAATATTATTCGTAAATGTAGCTGGACAGGCTCCGTTTGACGTAAAGGTAATCGTATACGATTGACCAGCTGCGGTTGATCCAATTATAATCTCTCCTGTCCCTGAATCAATGTTTGCTGCGTTATCAATACTGAAGGAACCCGTACTCATAGGTAGCACATCTGGAAAAATATTTCCACCATTAAAACAAGCATTGTCTACATAGTTAAACGTCGCATCGTCGAGTGAATTTATCGTAATGGTAACCATGTCTTCTTCCATACAACCAGCGAGATTACTTACCGTTACCAAAACGGTAGCCGAACCATTGGCAATATCACCAGTACCTGGCGTATACATTGTACTATTATTATTGTCAACGCTGAAAGAACCATCACTAGGAGTTACCGTAACCCAAGAGACCAGATTTCCCATTTCTGTTCCTGCATCTAAATTAGCAGCACCATCAGGACAGATCATGTTATCACCCGTAATCATTGCTGTTGGGGCATTCAAAAAATTAACAGTGATTGGAACAAAATTGGGAGGAACACTACCAGCGGTACAATTATTATCGCTGATCGTGACAAATAGGTTAGGAGTTGGTGGCGAACTAAAATCTATACAAGATGGATTAGATAAAACCATTCCTCCGGCACCGGGATCTCCATCATACCATGTTAAGGTCGCATTACCGCTAAAAATAGTCGTATTATCGCTGTATACATTATAACAAGTTTCATCTGGACAAACACTTATTTCGGTAGCTTGAGGTGTTTGATCGAAAGCTGTAATAGACGGATCCATATCATTACAATCTTCTGAAACAATTACTCCGTCACAATCGAAATCTGTTCCACAGTTACCACAACTCAATAGAACTGGTCCCGGGAGAGAACCTTCATCTGCCGCACAATAAATTGCTAAATTATCAATCGCAATATCTTCCCCAGGTTCGTTTAGACCATCAATATTAACTCGAGCGGTTAAAGTATTACCGTGGCCTGGAATTTCAAAACAATAGGTAGTAAAGGCAGGCGTAATTGGAATCAGTCCATCTCCTTCTTGATTACAATCGAGATCAAAGGAAGGACTACTATCTTTTCCCTCATCTTCTATGACCGCTAATGTAATTGGAGCATTTCCATCCAAAGCAACTGTAAAATTGACAAAAGAAGGACTATCCCAGCCTGATGGCATTACATTACCATCATCATCAAGCACAATTTCATCTGCTTCTGCCACATCCACACAAAGGTAAAGTTTATCATCAGGAGCACAAATAGAGATGTCTATACCTGGCCATTCTACAAATTCATCGTCAGTAATATCAGGTGGACCTAAACCACAAACTCCACCATCCGTGTTGTAGGCGCCTAAGAAACTTCCATCAACATTCGTATAGCTACTATTAAAAACGTTTAATTCATTCCCACACCCACCTCCGTTCACGCAGACATATCCAAAGTAATGATAATTGTCGCCTGATGTTGGTTCACTATTACAGGGTATACTAATAAGACCAGAAGAAAAAGCAGGCTGAGGCCCTTCAAAATCTTCTATCCAGATTTGACCGTTCACTCCGGTTGATAAGAAAATAAAAAAAAGAAGTATCCAATAAAAAATTCTCATATTTATTGATTGTGCGCTCCTGTAGTAGAGCTTGTCCAAAATTTTGTTTTTTAAATTACGACAGTAAACCCACTTGCTGCATTAATTATACAAGCAGGCAGTTTTGTTTACCAAATTTATAATACCAATTAAGTTTTTATATCTTTTACCATACTACTGGACATTTGCGGGACTGAAGCTACTC
>JALZUU010000046.1 GCA_023300665.1 Saprospiraceae bacterium
ATAGAAGCGGGCTTTCTTATATAAAGGTTATTATAACCTAAGGTTCAACAACTCTGCGTTTAAACGCACTTTCTGAAGAAGAACCCTTCTTAGTTTTCTTAGGCTTTAAGTCTCCACTTAAATCGGACATAATAGGTGTCGCGATAAAAACAGAAGAATAAGTACCCACGATAATACCGATGAATAAAGCAAAAGCAAATCCACGGATACTACTTCCTCCGAAGAAGAGTAGGATAGCCACTACAAATAAAGTAGTTAAAGACGTAATCACCGTTCTACTTACCGTACTGTTAACGGCACCGTTGATGATTTCCTCTTTTGATTTACCAGTGTATAAATTCATGTATTCACGAATACGGTCAAATACAACCACGGTATCGTTAATAGAGTATCCAATCACCGTTAAGATTGCTGCGATAAAAGCCTGATCGATTGTCATTGCGAAAGGTAAGAAACCATGTGCAATAGAAAAGACTGCTAATACCACCAACGTATCGTGGAATAGGGCCGCAACGGCACCCGCACTATATTGCCAGCGATTAAATCGAGCAAAAATATAGAAGAAGATAAAGAGTAAGGCTATAATAGCTGCGTAGAAAGAACTCGTTTTAATATCATCTGCGATATTCGGTCCTACTTTATTACTACTCGTTACGTGTGCGCCAATTCCGTTAGGATTTTTAAATTGATCTAAACTTAGACTTCCGCCTACTAGACTATTTACTCCACCGTGTAATGCTGCCATAACATTGTTAGCTGCTTCATCGCTACCATCTGCAATCAAATAATCAGTAGTAACGTTATAAGTATTTTGAGTACTTACTGCCTTTACGATAGGTTCTTTACCAAATGCAGTTTCAGCAGCAAGTGCCGTACGTAAATCATTAGCAGAAATATTCTGACCATCTTCAAATTGAATATTATAAGAATATCCACCTTTGAAATCTACGCCTAATTCGAAACCACGTGCAAACATAGATATCAGACCTAGTACGATGATAGATCCAGAGATTACGTAAGCGATCTTACGTTTTCCTAACCAGTCGATACTTAAGTTAGAAAAAGCATTTTGAGAGAACCCAGTCCAGAAACTCATATCATTTCCTTTTTCGGTCCACCAGTTGATGATCAAACGTCCTACGAGTACCGCAGTAAAGAGAGAAGAAATTACCCCAATAATCAGGATAACCGCAAAACCTTTAATTGGTCCAAGTCCGAAGTAAGCCAATACGGCTGCTGTTAAGATCGTCGTTACGTTGGCATCAATGATCGCAGAATAAGATTGTTGGAAACCATCTTTGATGGCTGCAAGCGTACTCTTACCTTCTCGAAGTTCCTCTCGGATTCTTTCGTAGATGATTACGTTGGCATCCACCGCCATACCAATGGTAAGGATGATACCCGCCACACCAGGAAGCGTAAGTACCGTACCGAAGTTTGCCAAAGCACCTCCGATAAAGAATAAGTTAGCGAGTAGTGCAATGATTGAAACGATACCACCGCCACCGTAGTAAGCGATCATAAAGAACAATACTAAAGCCAAACCAATAATCATAGAATTAAGAGAACGACTAATATTTTCAGCTCCTAAAGAAGGACCAACTACCTGCTCTTGAATAATTTTTGTCTGAGCTGGTAATTTACCAATCTCTAAAAACTTTGCTAAATCATCTCCTTCTTGCTGAGAGAAGTCTCCCGTAATGGCAGAATTACCACCAGGAATAGCACCATTTACACTAGGTGCACTTACTATCTTGTTATCAAGTGAAATGGCAATCTCTCGTCTGTCGTTTTGAGCAGCTTCTGCTGTAATTTGTCCCCACTTTCTAGCACCTTCTCCGTTCATCTGTAATGATACCGTAATCTTTCCAGTAGAAGGGTCCGGATTAGAAGTTGCACTAGTTACTACATCTCCTTCCAGTAGTGGTTTGCCTTGACGAGAAGACTTGATCGCATACAACTCATACATTGGCTGTGCGTTATCGTCAGATAAATAATCGATATTAGAATATCCCCACATGAATTTTATATCCTTAGGAAATAAAGCTTGAATGTTTGGTTGCTCTAGATATTTATTGATTTGATCAATTTTATTTTTTGCAGCTACACCCATTACGGTGAGCGGGTAGTTAATACCTGCTGCAGTCTGACCATTCAATTGTAATAAGCTTAATAATGGTCCACCACTATTTAATTGATTGGCAACGTTACGGATGGTATCTTGATAAGCAGTTGAATCGCTGATATTACCATTCTCATCGTAATTGTAGTTGTACTTAGTTTCTACTGTGAAGTCTGTAGCAGAATTATCTGTACTTCCACCACCAGCACCTAATCTACGATCAGCTTCTTGAAATGAACCTAGAAGATTGTTATTATCTGAGATTCGGTAAGTTTTCCAAAATTCTAGCTTTGCCGTTCCTACTAAGAAACCACGTGCACGTTCTGGATTAGAAATACCAGGTAGTTCTACCAAAATCAAATCACGCGCTGCATCCAAAGATACGTTTGGTTGAACAACACCTAATTCATCAATTCTTTCTTTTAGTCGCTTATAAGTAAGATCAACTGTTTTAGTTGCGGTCTCACGAAGCAATACAATGATATCTGCATTAGAATTCTTTGTACCAATTTCATCTTTTAGTGTTCCACGAGCGAAGATATTCCGTAGCGAACCATTAGGTGCTACCTTCTTGTACTCGTCAGCAAATAAGCTAATAAAATCAGCTTGTGAATTGGCTTGTGCTTTTTCAGCGTTATCTAGTGCCGCTTTGAAGTTTACATCATTGCTGTTACCAGAAACTGTTTTTAAGAATTCTTTCAAGTCTACTTGAAGCACCACACTCATTCCGCCTTTTAGATCAAGTCCAAAATTTAGCTGAGCGTTTTTCAAATCTTCGTACGTATACTTTTTTAGCATTGGAATGCTAAAAATTACCTCGCTGGACATAGAGTCCAAATAAGCACTTCTGGCTCCAGCGATTGCCTCATTTTTTTCCGCTTGATCAGCGATATTAACGGCGAGTGATTGCGCGTATGATTCTGCATTTTTTTCTACTTTTGCAGTCGGCAACAAGTAGAAATACTGCAATAGGCTCATGAGGGTTAGAATGACCAGGAAGAACTTAATAATACCTTTACCTTGCATTGTTTAAAATTTAGTTGGATTTATGGAGACTTTAATTTTTCTTTATATACATAAAGTCTATTGAAAAAACGGTGCAAATATAGAAATTATAACTGATAATTGCTGGTTTTACCGTATAATTGCACCAGTTAATGAACTATTGACTATCTTAATCATTTAATAATTTACGATGTGTTTTTCCAATAGTTTTGGTTTACACTAGTTTATTAATCTTTTTTTGGACGAAAGTTCACATTATCAACTAAATAATTTATTACAAATGGGTTTATTTTCATTTTTAAAAAATGCCGGATCAAAGGTATTGACCAAGAAAGCTGCTGCTGAGATAAAATCTCCTGAAATTAAAGCAATGGAGGAAGAATTATTCCGAAAGCAAAAAATGTTTTTATTGAAAAGTGTGGTAGATAACACAGGAATTAAGGTAAAAAATCTTGAATTGGACCTTAACGACGATACTGTTACGGTTTATGGACAGGTAAAAAAGATGGCAGACAAAGAGCGTTTGATCCTTTCTCTCGGGAATGTAGGAGGAATTGCTTCTGTCGATGATAGAGTAAAAGTGGATAAGGAAGAGCCTGCTGCGGAGTTTTACATCGTAAAAAAAGGAGATAGCTTATCTAAGATTGCTAAGAAGTATTATGGTGATCCAATGAAATACAAGCAATTATTCGAAGCTAATCAACCATTATTGAAAGATCCTAATAAGGTTTTTCCAGGTCAGCAAATTCGTATTCCGAAGTTGTAATTAGCTTAGAATTTTAGAATAATATTCTAAAAAACAATCAAAAAAGCCCGACTTTCTACTTGAAAGCTGGGCTTTTTGAGTTTTAGGAGCTAAAAATTATTCTTTTTATGCTTTTTGAGAAGAATGTGGGGTTTTTGGCTTAGTTAGAGACCTATTTGAACTTAAATGGACCTTGTTTTAACTGTTTAGTGGGAATTTAGTGTAAAAATTATTTAGAACCACTTTATTACTTGAATTAGGAAATTGTCATTTAGAAATTTGTTCATCGGTATAAATGACCACATAGTGGTCAAAGTATGTTAGCCAACGGCGCCCGCGATTGAAGGTCGACCACAGAGTGGTCGCAGTATCGGTTTTGTAAGATTTTTTAGATAACAGAAAGCGTAAGCAAAGGAAATCAAATAAATAGCGATTGCTTGATTTTAATCAAAATAGATTTGATCTAAGAATGTAAAAAAATACTGCGATCTCTCTGAGATCGGAATAACGCCACGCACGCCACGCACGCTTCGCGGCTAACATACTGTGATCTCTCTGAGATCATACTCATCAGCAAATGGCAAAAACAAACAAAGTCAATTCGAATGATATAGTAAATAGAATTTTTGAATTAATTCAAACAGAATTCACCCTATTACTTCAAGAATTTCTCCCAAAACACCGGCAACGCTCCATATTTTTGTCCCATCCACTCAGGACAGCTAAAACAACCAGGCAAATACCCATCTTTTCCCGGTTTCTGTGGAAAAATCCCGATTTGATCGCTAAATAGTGGGTTATCTGAAATAATAAGGTTGGCTAACGCCACTCGTCCATCTGTTGGCCAGCGGGTAATACCACTGCTAATCCATTTTGTTGGAGGTGCACCAAAAATGATGGTATCACCCTGAATCGGATAAACCCCAGCAGGTAAACTTCGAAATAGAAGCGGGTCTTTGATGGATATTTGATCTTGCGTATTTGAGATTTCTTCCTCTTTTAGGAAAAAAATAAGCGGAACAGTAGCCCGAGAGGGGGGTACTACCGTTCCGCTTATTGGTGGCAAAGTGGTATTTTTAGGAGAATTGGTCGACGTTTCCGATTGACAACTCATGATTCCTAAAATAAAACCCAACCATATTATCCATTTCGCCATAAAGCGAAGATAGCTAAAAAGGCTATTTCTTACTATTGATTCAATCCAATGGTTAAAATTTAATTATTAACCTATAAAAGAGCTATTAGCTTTATTTGATTGCGATTAAAGAGCGCAAATAGC
>JALZUU010000047.1 GCA_023300665.1 Saprospiraceae bacterium
GCGCCGTGGAATCTACCGTTATACCTTTTTACTTGGAAAATTGCTCCAGCCTTAGCAGCCGGAAATACGGTGATAGCCAAACCTTCTGAAGTCACCCCAATGACGGCTTTTCGATTAGCAGAATTGTCTGTCAAGGCAGGATTCCCTGCTGGAGTTCTAAACATCATTCATGGAACAGGAGCGGGAATTGGAAATGCCATCAGCACCCATCCTAAAATCAAAGCGATCTCTTTTACCGGATCCACTGCTGTAGGTGCAAAAAT
This sequence comes from Saprospiraceae bacterium, assembly GCA_023300665.1. Taxonomy (GTDB): domain Bacteria; phylum Bacteroidota; class Bacteroidia; order Chitinophagales; family Saprospiraceae; genus JALZUU01. The sequence continues at coordinate 264 of JALZUU010000047.1, forward strand.
CGCTAGTCTGGCAGCACCACGTTTTAAAAAGCTTTCGCTAGAAATGGGTGGAAAAAATCCCAACATTATTTTTGCGGATTGTGACTATGATCAGATGTTGGAAACTACCATTCGTTCTTCTTTTGCTAATCAAGGACAAATCTGTCTTTGTGGTTCCCGCATCATGATTGAGCGACCGATCTATGAGAAATTTAAGCAAGATTTTATTAAAAAAACCAAGCAATTAAAAGTAGGCCCGCCGCTAGAAGTCGGAACTACCACTGGTGCTATAGTAAGTGAACCTCATCTAAAGAAAATATTAAGTTATTTAGAAATTGCTAAGTCAGAAGGGGGACATTTTCTTTGTGGTGGTAAACAAAAAACACTAGCTCCTCCTTACGATAAAGGATACTATGTTGAGCCTACGATCATCGAAGGTCTTTCTGCCGATTGTAGAACCAATCAGGAAGAGATCTTTGGTCCGGTTGTCACGATCATGCCTTTTGATACGGAAGCGGAAGTACTAGGCTATGCCAACGATATTCCCTATGGATTATCCACCACTATCTGGACGCAAGATATCTCTCGCGCCCACCGAATGGCCAAAGATATCGAAGCAGGAATTGTCTGGATTAATACTTGGATGCTACGGGATTTAAGAACGCCTTTTGGTGGTGTAAAATCTTCAGGTGTTGGTCGTGAAGGTGGCTGGGAAGCACTGCGGTTTTTTACAGAGATGAAGAATGTTTGTATCCGGTTTTAGTCAACAAGATTTTTAGAGACCAATCGTTTTAACATTTTAATCACCTTCCTATTCACCCATTTTACGTTATTTTGCAATCAAAAATGAAAAAAATTCTTACTACTACACTACTCTATTTTCTTTTGCTTTTTCCTTTTATTTCATTCAGTCAAGGTGCTCCTAAAGATGCCATTATGATTGATGCCAATACCATAATTTTAGATGATAAAGGTGAAAAAGTAGCTATTCCCAAGTTCGCTGAAATGATGAATTCTGGAGATTGGTTTGTAGACCCTGTTAAAGATAAAAGTGGCAAGATCACTCATATGCAACTCAGAAAGTCTACTGTCGATGAAAAAGAATTGATGGATAAATTTCTTGACACAAACAAATCTTCTACTACTACAATTGGTGAAAAAGTCCCTGAATTTTCAATGACAGATATCGATGGGAATGGAATATCTTCTAAAGATTTACTTGGAAAAGTAGTGGTCCTCAATTTTTGGTTTGCCACCTGTAAGCCTTGCATCGAAGAAATTCCAGCTTTAAACGAAGTCTATAAAAAATACAAAGATCATCCAGAAGTTGTTTTCGCCTCTATCACCTTCGAAGAAAAAAATAAAGTAATTAGTTTTTTAAAAAAGCATCCATTAGATTATCCAGTGATTTCCGATGCTAGAGACATTTGTAGAAAATTTTCGGTAAACTCTTACCCTACCAATATTGTCATTGACAAAGAAGGAAATTACTTTGATCTAATTAGTGGTGGATTCCCCAATATTGGCGAACACATTTCCAATAAAATTGATGGAGCAACGACGAGTTCTAAAGCTCAAAATAAATAATTTTGATTCAACTAAAAAGTTGAAAAAATTTAAGATTTCTCTATCATAATCGACTCTATGCGCAACGGATTTCAAACTTAATGGCTAACAGAGCTGGACAGAGGAACACGAACCACGTCCACCTATTCAACCTACCGTTGTCTAAAAAACAGTGCCTTAGAATTTATAGATTATTTTAACTTCAATTTGTCAACGCTAGCTCCCTCCCGCTGTAATTTTTCATGCAGTATGCGTATCTTGGGCTTATCGAGAAAAGCAGAAAAACGGTAAATATTTTTTTGGAAGTAACATTACAACTGTAAAAATAAATATGAACAAAATCATTGATACCCTTTTCGAAGATTGCTTATCCAGAAAATGGCATTTCGAGAAGGATGAAATAGCCGAATTTGCCGAATCTGTAAGAAATAAACTTGGTATATCAAGGGAAGAATTAGCTAAATCAGTGCTGGATATGATAGCTGATAAAGATTTTGATTTAGTATCTTATTCGTTGAAAAAAGATTTTACGGGGAATGAGGGGTATACGAGAGAAGATGTAATTTTTGAATTGAAAGAATATATATGGAATTATTTATTTCCAGAAAATGAGCTTAGTATTGAGGAAAAATTACTTGTTTTTGATGTTATACAAGTAATTTATAAAAATCGATATGGTGAAGATAGATGGGTCTTAAGAAGTGACTTATTTTTAATGATTAGTAGAATGATAGAGAAAGATTTCTTTGATCACGATTCTTTGCATGAAGAAATATTTTCTACTGGCAAAATCGAAGTCCAAGGCAATGAAGGAATAGACAAAAATGGATACAGAGAAAATAATTCTAGTGCCCGATGGATTTCAGAAACTGATTATACATTAGCTCCATTTCCTTCTGAATGATCGGAATTTGCCTAACTATCATCGATACCTGCTCTGACATCACAAGTCAAAACCGCAAAATAAAACGAACTAGAAATCCAATAAAATGTGCTCTCGCATTTTGTACTTCACCAAGGCGTGTAACCGAGCAATTCGACTTTTTAAGGGGTCTTTCATTGGACTAGTCACTAAAAAATTCCTATCCGATGATTCCTTGTATTTAGATAAAAAATTTATTGCCAAAACAAGATCAAACTAAATATTAAAGTCTTTTATCTACGCTCCTTTCCCATCATCTTTCACCAATATCTTCGTCTGCTCACCAAAATATTGCACAAACTTTTGCATATCACTCGCTAACTCAGAATTCTTTGTGGCTCTAAAATAGGTATCGGCCATCGCTCGTAGCGATTGAAACATAAAACGATCCATTTCATTGATCTGCATTTCTGTGGTCCATAGATCCATCTTCATGGTCTCTAGAGATTCTTTGGCGAAGAAGCCCAACATCATCGCTTTGCATTCCTGAAATTCTTTTAAGTCTGGGTTATCCGTCGCACGCCATTCAATTTTGACAGGAAGATTGGCTTCGTTGAGTCCAACTTTAACTTCTATATCTGAGGTCTTTTTTACTTTTTTATCCATTTCGCAAAAATACTTATAAAAAGGTAAATACGGATGAATTAAAGAGAGCAGATTAGAATTCCCCTCTCAAACTTTCCTCAATCCAACTTGATTATTCCACTACTCCAGTATAATAACTAACCGAATAACCACCCCAAACACCTAACCCTCCTTCAACATTGGTATCAATCCGAGTATAAGAACCAAAGGGACCTTGATTAAAAAAGTTAAATTCTAACGTACTCCAAAAGCCAAAATGTGGTTCATCCAAATTACACCACTTCAAAGTAATCGTATCTCCTACAAAGAAAAAACCATAATCCTGAGGGCTCGGTGGTGGATCTGTAAAGATCTCTCCTTCGGTTAGCGGAAATTCAAATTCTATCCCATCAAAAAGTAAATCATCCGTAACGGAAGCCAGCGGTGCATCGAAAAATTCTCCATTCGTGCTCGTAAAATATCGGTAAAAATCTGGACGGCTTTCTACATCAGATATCTTAGCAATTAAATCAAAATATTCAGGAGAATTATCGCCAGACCTATTTTGAAAATAAAAACTATCAATCGGTACATGCGGTGGAATGGTCGTTACAGCCGAAAGTTCTTGTTCGTCGGCTTCAATATTTAACGTATAAGTTTTTCCAATTTCACCTAGAATGCTTTGACTAATATCTGTATAAACACAAAGATTTATGCTTACCGAATCAAAGCGAGAACCGAAGTTCTCTGAGACCAATTTTTGTTGATCTTCTGTCAGGTCATCCCAACAAATTTCTTCTAAAGTCACCTCCTGTTCACCATCACTTACCGTCACCAAAGCATCATGTACGAATAAATCGTCAATGGATAACTGACTTCCATCCGGAGTAAACCGCAGGCTTCGCGTCAATAATACCACCGGAGGTGTGGGCATTTCACCTCCTTCAATAACTCCTTCTACGACCAACAAAGGAGGCGATCCATCATCAATCGGAAATATTTGTTCTTCACAAGCAGTAAAAAACAACGTTATTATCAAAACTAAAATTAGATAACTATTTTTCATGGTACTATTTATTAAAACTAAAATTCCATGTAACGGACGGAATGATAGGAAACAAAGAAACCTTATAATAAGAGGCACTTAAAAATCCAGTATCTACTTCTAGAAGAGATAGTTCTGGAAAATTATAAAAAGTATTAAGTCGATTATAAACATTATATACAGAGAAAATCCACTTAGATTTAAATCTTTTTTTAGAATCTGGTTTTGGAGTAAAAGTAGCGGATAAATCGAGTCGATGATAATCATCAATTCGCGCACTATTTCGATCACCATATTCAGGCCGGAGTCGATTTTCAACTAAAAACAGATTATTAATCGGGGTGAAGGCATTGCCTGTTCCAAAAACAAAAACACTACCGAAAGTCCATTTGGGACTTAATTTATAATTGGCAACTATTGATAAATCATGGGTTCGATCAAACTTTGCAGGAAAGGTTTCACCATTACTAATTTCAGGAAAACTACGCTCAGATCTAGACCAAGTATACCCAATCCAACCATTTAAAGCACCTTTTCTCTTTTTTAAAAACAACTCTATTCCATAAGCTCGGCCGTCACCAAAAACAAATTCCTGCTCCAGTTCAACAGCTATATTATTCACAAAATTCTCTCGATAATCAATTTGATTATTTAGATCTTTATAATAAGCTTCCACGGACGCTTCGTATCGATCATCTTTAAAATTTCTAAAGTAACCCACCGCATATTGAATACCTAATTGAGGTTTCACCAAAGGCGAACTCGGCACCCAAATATCAATCGGTAAAGTAGAAGCAGAATTACTCACCAAGTGAACGAACTGATAATTATGGGTATAACCCGCTTTAATGGAACTCTTAGCATCTAAGGTAAACTTTGCATTGATTCGAGGTTCGAGGCCATAATACGTCTGCACATTCTCTCCTCTTTCTGTTTCATTTCCCTCACCATCTACATACGGCCCAAGATGATTAAAAACCCCTAATCGAATTCCAGCGTTGACACTTAATCGGTTCGTCAATTTGATTTCATCTCTGGCAAAAATAGCGGTCTCTGTAGCGAATTTTCCTTCAGGCTTGCTTTGAAAATTAACCTCACCAGAAGTTGCTCTAGCAATATTAGGAATCAATTCATGGTAAGTAGCATTAACGCCAAAACGAATTTGGTGTTTAGGATTCGGAAAATAATCAAAGTCCAATTTTAAATTATAATCTTTCACACCAGAAAAAACATCTACCGTAAAATCTCCTTGCGCTCCTTCAAAACTAAAATCATAGGCATTGTAAACACCCGTTACATTCATAAAGAATTTTTCAGAAAAAAGGTGATTCCAACGAAGGGTCGCTGTTTCATTACCATAAGCCATTCTAAAATTTAACCCACGTTGAACTGCATTAAAATCCAATATATCTCGCCCAAAATAAGCGCTGGCAAACAACCGATCTTTCTGTGAAAAACGATGATTTAATTTTAAATTCAAATCATAAAAATAATAATTGGTTCCTGCAAAGTCAGTGTTCTTAATTACTGGCTGCGCCAAATCAAAAGCATAAGTACGGCGCCCTGAAACAATAAAGGAACTTTGACCTTTTTTAATCGGACCCTCTACAGTAATACGCGAAGCAACTACCCCAATCCCACCTTCGACCACATATTTTTTGTTATTTCCATCCTTCATTTGAATATCTACGACCGACGATAATCTTCCGCCATATTCCGCGGGCATCCCACCTTTGATCAAAGTCGTATTCTTGATCGCATCAGCATTAAACACAGAAAAGAATCCCAAAAGATGACCACTATTATACACCACCGCTTCATCTAATAAAATTAAATTTTGATCGGGTCCACCCCCACGTACATAGAACCCACTATTCCCTTCTCCGGCAGACAACACCCCTGGCAGTAGCTGTAGTGCTTTGAGCACATCCACTTCTCCCATTAATGCAGGTAAAGTTTTGATACTTTCAACAGGAAGAGAAACGGTTCCCATTTGAGTTCCTTCAATATTCTCATCCTCGTCCTCTGCCGTCACCACGACCTCTTCAAAAGTAAGACCTGAAGAGAGCTGGATATTCAATTCTTTATCTTCGTTTAGGGTCAACCTAACTTCTTTGGTATCAAATCCCAAATAAGAATAGACCAAAGTATATTCACCTTCCGGCAAAGTCAAGGAGTAAAATCCGTAATTATTAGAGTTGGTTCCCTGCGTTACTTTTTCTTTATTAAAAATATTCGCCTGAATGATATTCTCACCCGTCTCCGCATCAATCATATATCCACTGATGGTAAAAGTGGCTTGAGCAAATAGGTTGAGTCCTAAAAAGCAGGTAAAAAGCAGGGTAAAGTAAAGTCGATTCATTAAAAAAAGGAATGGTTCACTAAACTAAACGTATTCTGGGGCGAAGGGTTGTTTATTTCTTAGTCATTAACAGGTAATATTTTAGATAATGGAGTATTTTGAAAGAGATTTAGGAGTGTTTCACTATATTATTTGCTTAACCCACATAAGAAGCATGGTATATTTAAGAAATAGCGGTTCATTCATCGATTGAGAATCTTTACCTTTATAAAAAGGTTTGGCTGCCCGTCCTTACCATAAACAACCTACTATGCTTTTAAGACTATTAGCCTCCATTTCTATTTTTTTATTCTATTCCGCGCTCGTAGCACAAACGGGCGCGCCAAAAACCGTCTATCTTTATTATAAGATTACAAGCAGTGAAGCATTAGAATTGTTAGAACAAAAATATTTTAATCCTTCATCAAAATATTTTCATACCGCTATTGAAGCGCCTAGCTCAGCAATCATCGCTTACTCCGAGCTTCCTATAGGTAATTATCTACGTATTTCCAATCAACTTGAAAATTTAGAGGTGGAGCTATTACTCCAGGCAAGTGCCGAGGTTGATATTATGGATGCTAAAAAGTATTTATATTTTAATCCAGTTAATATTCCAGAGACAGAAAAGCGCTCTTCTCAAATTTGGTTGGATGGTAAACTTCTTAATTGGCATGAGGCCACGAGACAATTTCGTTGGAAAAAGAAAAGACGAAAGAAAGAGATGAAAATGGTTGCTAAGTTTGGTGATCAAGTGGTTTATAAAAACTTGAATCAAAAATACAATTCTCGTAATCTAAGAAATGTTTGGCGTAAACTTAATCCTATCCGTTGGTCAAGAAACCTATGGAACAGACTCATTTGGAGAATTCATAAAATAAAAAATCCTAGTTATGGCGGCTATATTGTATTAAATAAGCCTGAATATCGTCCTGGTGACACACTCAAGATGAAAGCTTATTTTGTAGATAAAAAAGGACGATATCCGAAAGGGCCGCTTCAATTGGGGCCTTTAGATTATTCTAAAGCTAACTTAAAATCGGGTCCTTTATTTCCTGATAAAAATGGAAATATCACTTATGAATTTATTCTTCATGATAGTTTAGAATTGAGATTAAATCGTAGTTATTCCATTAATTTTCAGGGTAGGTATTTTTCTGGATTTAAAGCCCGTTTCCAATATAAAGATTATCAACTTGACGAGGTTTCTTATAAATTCAATGCTGAACAATCCAGTTTTTTCTATGGAGATACGGTGAAATTTACCGCCAATGCGATGTATAAAAATGGTCTACGAGTCAAAGATGCTAAGTTAAAAATCCTCCTTTTACCACCAGAAAGATTCGTCTCAACAGCAACACCTCACTTATTTTTTAAAGAGGAAGTAACGGTTCGAGATACTTTATGGACCTGGGAACAGCCTTTAGATTTACGTAAGCCAACTGAGATCATTATTCCTGATTCGATTCTTCCAGCAGCAAATTTCAACTATCGAGTAATTGCTGATTTCACCAACGCCAATGGAGAGATTCAAACCATAAAGCGAAATTTTCGACTTAAAGAAAAATTAGTGCCAGATGAACTTACTTGTTTTAAGGTAGCACTAGAAGGGCTTGAATTAGTCGTTCAAAATAATTGTTTGGACCGTCCCGATCTCCATCAAGTAGTGATTAAAAACACCTTAGATAATGGTTCGGATGATAGAAAAATTCTTTTGCCTTTTAGAGAAAAAATTGATCATCAATTTTATGATTGGAAATTCTTCGATCAAGATTCAATTCTTATAAAATCTTTCGACTTAAAAAACCAATCTGCTGAAGTAAAAATTACCGGAGAACATCAAGGAGATTCAATTATTGTAACTATTCAAAATCCTCGTGGGCTTCCACTTTTATGGGAATGGTATGAAAATAAAAAACTTAAAACGGCTGCTACTGCGATTCCAACTGGTGATTATTTTTCTAGAAAAGCGGATCGAAAAAAGTCCTATTATTTAAAATATTTTTATAAATGGAATGGTCAAATTCTCACTAAACAACTGGATTTAAAATTTTATAAAAACCAATTGGAAATGGAGGTTATTCAACCGAAAATTATTCAACCGGGTGAAACTGTCTCCGTCAAAGTGAAAGTGAAGGATGGCAAAGGTAAAAAAGCAGCAAATGTTAATTTGACAGCACTGAGCATCAATGATCAATTTGCAAACAATAGAATATCAGGTCCATCCATTCAAGTTGGACCATTTAAAAAACCAAAAGAAAAATTAGGCTATCGAATCAATTCAGGAAGAAAAAAAATCACTAAAAACTTAAACCAATCATGGCTTAATAAATTAGATATATCGAATCAACTATTTTATAAAATCAGACATGCCCATCAAACAGTGTTTCTTCAATACGAAAAAATAGAAGGAGATAGCTTTTATCAAGAAATTGCACAGTTTGCTCCTTATATTATTAACGATGGAAAAAGCCAACCTATACTAATGATTAAGGCCAATCGAGAACTGGTTTATTATCATGATGTGGACGACAACCCGCCTTATAGTTTTATTGGAGCTGCCGGCAAAAATAAAATTACCATAAGAACCAAAGAATACGAATATACGCTCAACGGAGTGGAATTAAAAAAAGGATACAAATTAGAGATTTCGATTGATGAAGATCGTTTTCAAAAAAACCATAACAGTAAAAATAAATTTTGGGCAAAAAGAAAATCCATGCCAAATCATTGGACTTCTTCAGAATTAAACTTGATTAAGAAGTCTATTTTTGTTTTAAGAAACAATCCTAAAGACTGGTCGAATGAAATTTCGATTAGTCAAGGAAATCGACGCATACACTTTATCAATAAAAGAAGCAATTTTCTAAAAATTGGACCATTTAGAAATCAAAATATCCAGTTTCATTCAAAGCAAAAAAGAGGTCGTTTCCAATCTAAAAAAGAACCATTTAATTTCCGCTTTGACCCCGGATTTAGTCATCAAATTACTCCTGATAGAGATCGACTTTACGAGTATAAATTTTCAAAAAATATTGCACCTCATAAATCAACCATTCAATATCCATTACAACTAGTATACACCACAACGGATCTCCGCAAATTCAACTGGGAAGGAATTACAGGAAAGACAAAGGTCAAGCAAAGATTTTCCGGTAAAAACACTGCTATTTTCAGACTCAAAGATCCTAATGATATTCGTCTGACTTTGATAAAGCACGCAGATAGTTTACACCTTTTTCTTCCTGGATCCACTCAAAAAATTCAGTCGATTCCTGATGGCAGTTATCAAATGATTTTTTTATATCGAGATGGAAGTTTTATCGATTATGACTTAAATATCAAAGGTGGAATTTTATTTTTTAAAGATCTTTCTTCAGAAGAAAAAACACCAGATGCTTCCCAAGTTTATTTAAAAAATTTATTTAAAACCTATCCTAAACTATTCTCCATTCCGTTGGCAGATTTACCGAAAAAGTTAGAAGAAGAAAACGACTATCAATTCGAAACGTTCAAACATCCATTTGGTGCCTTTAAATATTCATTTTTGGGTATTCAAGGCACCATCCGAGATTTAGAGAGCAACGAGCCGCTCATTGGTGCCAATATTTATATCAAGAATCTAGGAATAGGAACCACGACAGATTTTGATGGAAATTTTCAACTTGACGCCCCCTTAGGAATTTACGATATTAGTGTTAGTTATCTTGGGTATAATGATTTGATTATCAATGGCGTTCCAAATCCATATAAAGAACCTTTAACTATTTATTTATCAACAAAAGGAATAATGTTATCACAAGTTATGGTCAGAGAGTATAAAGTTCCATTAATTGATAAAGATAACACCACTTCTGGTCAAACGATCACCAGTAAAGAAATTAGAAATAAACCAACCAAAATTATCTCAGCACTTGCTTCTAAAGCAGCAGGGCTTTCGCAAGTAAATGAAGGAGATGATGTCACCGTCCGTGGCTCACGAGCAGGTGCAGTGGATTATTATATCGATGGAATCCGAGTACGCGGCGCTCTTATTCCTGAATCCGAAATTGGGATTCTTAACAAAGGTAAAGCGCTTAAGCTAGAAGGATCTAATTCCACTCTTAATCCCAACCCCCTCCGCTCTCAATTCGCCGACTACGGCTACTTCCAACCTCGACTCGTCACCGACCAAAATGGTGAAGCCTATTTCAATGTCACTTATCCAGACAATACCACTCGTTGGAATAATTATGTGATTGGAATGAATCGAAAAAAACAGGCTGGAATGGTAACATCCACCACCGATGCTTATAAAAAAGTAATGGCACAATTAGCAATCCCTCGTTTTCTGGTCGCAGGTGACGAGATCAATTTAATTGGTAAATCACTTAATTATTCCGGGGATACGATCCCGACTCAAACAACCTTTACCCTTAATGGCCAATCCATTCATAACAATAATTTTTCATTAGCAGATATCTATATTGATAAAGCATCCTTGGAAACTCCAACTGCTACAGATAGTATCACGCTCACTTACGAACTCACTTCTCCAACTTACCAAGATGGGGAAAAACGGAGCATCCCCGTTCTACCAATTGGAATCGAAGAAACTTCAGGTATTTATGAATTGCTGACCAAAGACACCACTCTATCCATAAGCTTTGACCCAAGCAGAGGGCCACTCTATATCCGAGCAGAAACCAACCAAATCAATATTGCTAAACTCGGCCTAAATTACCTCCGCAACTATCGCCATGAATGTAACGAACAGGCAGCCAGCAAACTATTGGCTTTCCTTTGGAGTGAAAAATTGGCAATCGTTACTAAAAAAGATTTTGATCATAAAAAACAAATCAAACGCTTAATTCACCTATTAGAAAAAAGACAAAATCCAGAAGGGCATTGGTCTTGGTGGACAGAAGGTGATCCTAATTATTGGATGACTTTTCATATTATAAAAGCATTGGCTTTTGCAAATAAAAACGGCCACACTACTCCTTCGATAGAAAAAGCACTCGTTTGGATGACCAACGAAGCAGAAAATTTATCGAAGCCTCAAAGGTTGCGGTGGTTGAGTTTAATGATAGATATTGAACAGAATGCTGATTTTGAAAAATGGATTAAACCTTTAGAAGCCGATTGGCAAGGTAAGACGATTCATGATAGCTTGTTGATTGCTAAAATAAAACAAGCGTCCAATCTTCCATTCGATATAGACGAATTAAAAAGTAGAATGAAAAAGACGCTTTTAGGGGATTATTATTTTGGAGAAACTTATGGTTATAGATGGAATAGTGGAGGCGAATTAGTAACTACCCTTTTGGCTTATCAGATTTTCTCCCAGTCCGGTGAAAGTAAAATTGCAGCAGGTCTTAAGCGATATATGCTTCGCAAAAGAAGCAAAAATTATTGGTATAATACCATTACTACTGCAAAAATAGTTCATGGACTGCTTTCTGAAGATTTTGAAAATAATGGAGAATTAATTCGAACCGCCGAACTTTCTGTCGATGGTGCTCCTTGGCAAAAAATCACCGATACTATTTTTCAAATAAATGATTTTCCAACTGCTCCGATAAGCTTTCAAAAAAGAGGAAATACCCCACTCTACCTCACTGCTTATCAGCAATTTTGGAATGACGACCCTATACCAAAGTCGGATGTAATTTCAGTTATCACAGAGCTAGAACAAAATGGTAAAGTGGTAGAAAACTTAGAAGCGAACGAAAAAACGGAATTAAAAGTCACCGTAAAATTAGATGCGTTAGCGGAGTATGCGATGATTGAAATTCCAATTCCTGCCTCTTGTAGTTATGGAGAAAATGCCAGAAATACTTGGTCACAAAATCGGATGGCATTTGAAACACATCGGGAGTACTTTAAGGATCGAATAGCGATTTATTGTCGTCGGCTACCCGCTGGGACACATACGTTTATGGTCGATTTAGAACCGGGATATTCGGGTAAGTTTACGATGAATCCTGCGAAGGTAGAGATGATGTATTTTCCGACGTTTTATGGTAGGAATGGGTTGAAGCGAATTGAGGTGCGGTAGAGACGATTCATGAATCGTCTTTACATGAATCGTCTTTACATGAATCGTCTCTACAATTCCACCACCGTCACCCCATCCCCTCCGTCATTATGAGCAGGATGGCCAATTTTGGTGATGGCCTTATATTCTCGTAATTTTTGTTTGACCGCTTTTCGTAACACTCCGTTTCCTTTTCCGTGTACGATGCGTAGATGGGTCGCGTTGCTCATGATGGCATTGTCGACAAATTCTTCTACGCGTTGGATCGCTTCTTCTCGGAAGAGACCACGAAGATCTAATTTAGATTCAAACTTTGCGGCATTCGAACTGACGTCAGTTTGTACACTTTTCTTTTTTCTAATATCTAGTGGCTCATTGGCAAGTTGTAGATCTCGAAGGTTGGTAGTCATTTTCATCAACCCCATAAGAACGATGACTTTCCCATTTTTTTTGACGGTCTCGACTGTACCGGTGGCACCGCCTGTTTTGAGCTTTACAAAATCACCCGCTTTGATGGCCTTTTGAGGTTTTTTATCCTCTTGATAATATAAGTCCTCACGAAGGTCGCTGACATTTTCAACTAGTTCCTTTCTTTCCTCTTTTACTTTTGCAGCTAGTTCTTTTGCTTTATCAAGATTTTTATCTTCTTTGATTTCTCGAATTAATTTTTCAAAAGCTTTATTATTACCTGCTGCTGTTTGAAGCGATTTTTCTTTTTCTTCCAATCGAATCTTCTTACGTTTATATTCTAAATCTTTATGAAGGGATTCGTAATTTTTGATTAGTTTTTCGAGTTTTTTCTCTCGGTCTAACATATCCTTGACCTGATCTTCTAATTGCTTTTTTTCTCGTTGTAAATCAATTAATAATTCATCAACCGCTTTTTCGTTTTTACCCGCTTTGGTTTTTGCGTAATTAAGGACCGAGTGATCCAATCCAACTTTTTCTGCAATCTCAAAAGCATAAGAACTTCCTGGACGACCGACTCGTAAATTATAAGTAGGTCTTAGTGATTCATTATCAAAATCCATCGCTGCATTGACAATTCCTTTGTTTTTATAAGCGTACATTTTAAGATTAGAATAATGGGTCGTGATACAGCCATAGACTTTTCGCTGGTTTAGTATTTTGAGAATACCCTCTGCGATGGCACCACCAATTTTCGGGTCTGTCCCCGATCCGAATTCGTCAATTAATACCAAACTTTGTTCATCCGCATTTTTTAGGAAAGCGCGCATATTTTGTAGCCGCGAACTATAAGTACTCAGGTCATCTTCTAAAGATTGCGAATCTCCGATATCGGCAAATAGTTTTTGAAAAATACCAAATTCAGAATCTTCCGAACAAGGCACTAGTAATCCAGCTTGTACCATTACTTGTAATAATCCAACCGATTTCATGGTGATCGATTTTCCTCCTGCATTCGGACCACTCAACAATAGAATTCGATTTCCTTCTGAAAATTTTAGACTGAAGGGAATCGTCTCTTTTTTAGTATCCTTATTTTTTAACAATAGTAAAGGATGATACGCTTTTTCTAGTTGGATATGAGCAGCTGTTCGAAGTTTCGGTCGCACCCCATTGTATTGCCTTGCTAATTGGGCTTTGGCCTGAATCACATCAAATTTTATAATCACCTCAAGATAACTGGCCAGTTGTGCCGTATAAGGTCTTAAGGTAGTACTCAACTCTTTTAAGATTCTATAAATCTCTCGTTGTTCTTCTTTTTCTAAATCAAAAATATCATTGTTAATAGCAATGATAACCTCTGGTTCGATAAAAGTAGTTTTACCCGTAGCAGATTCATCATGAATAATACCTCGAATTTTCCGCTTATGTTCTGCCGGTACACTGAGTACTCGACGGCCGTTACGGATACTCTCTGCACTTTCGGTCAACCAACCTTTTTGTCGAAATTC
>JALZUU010000048.1 GCA_023300665.1 Saprospiraceae bacterium
AACGAATGAAAGCATTCGTTTGATATTATGTATACACTGTTTTTAAAATGAAACCATTTTTTAGACATTGATAATAAATAGGGAGCTATTTCTGATATTTGAATATTATATTCAATCATCAAAGTAGCGCTAATTACCTCACTTTTTAAATTTTAATAATGGCAAAATTGTCAAAGAAAAGAAGAGCCGCTGTAGCCAAAGTGGATGCAGACAAGCTCTATCCAATCGAGGAAGCGGTAGCGTTGGTCAAAGAAGTCAACTGCACCAAATTCGATGCTTCCGTAGATGTTCACGTTCGTTTGGGCATCGACCCGCGAAAAGCCGATCAGGCATTACGTGGAACTGTATCTCTACCACACGGTACTGGAAAATCCAAAAAAGTACTCGTCATGTGTACTCCTGATAAAGAAGATGAAGCAAGAGCAGCAGGTGCTGACTTTGTGGGACTCGACGATATGGTCACCAAAATTCAAGGTGGTTGGACCGACGTTGATGTAGTAATTGCTACACCTAACGTAATGGCTCAGGTTGGTAAAATTGGTCGTATCCTCGGACCTCGTGGTCTGATGCCTAACCCTAAAACAGGAACCGTTACTCCTAATGTTGGAGCTGCAGTTGCTGAAGTAAAGAAAGGTAAGATCTCTTTCCGAGTTGACAAATTTGGTATCATTCATTCTTCTGTAGGCCGAGTTTCTTTTAGCCCTGCTCAGTTGAAAGACAATGCCATGGAACTATTGGAAATGCTACTCAAAATGAAACCTTCTTCTGCTAAAGGAATTTACATGAAGTCGGTAACTATTGCAAGCACCATGAGCCCAGGAATTAAAGTGGATACTAAATCTTTTGTTAAATAAATCGTTTCTAACCGAAACGTCTAAATATTAAAATCATGACTAGATCAGAAAAAGCGGCTACGATTGAAGAATTGAAAGGGAAATTTGCAGAAAATTCTTTTTTCTACCTGACCGACTCTTCTACCTTGACCGTTGAACAGATTAATAAATTACGCGGACTTTGCTACGAAAAAGGAGTAGAGATGCGTGTTGTAAAAAATACCTTAGTTCAAAAAGCATTAGAAGCAGCACCAGAAGAAAAAAATTACGCTGGTCTCTACGAATCGCTTAAAGGACCGACTGCTATCATGTTTACTGATACAGCTAAATACCCTGCTTCTATCATCAAGGAATTCCGTGGTGACGATGAGCGGCCAATAGTGAAAGCGGCTTACATTGATTCTTCAATCTACATTGGTGATGACAAAATCAATGAACTAAGTAAACTCAAATCTAAGGATGAATTGGTGGCAGAAATTATTGCACTGCTTCAATCTCCAGCCAAAACTGTTATCAGCTCGCTACAATCTGGTGGTTCTACCCTCAGTGGCTTACTGAAAGCATTGGAACAAAGAGGAGAGTAAAAACCGTTTGGTAATTTCTTCTTTTAATAGAAAGAATTTGCCAAACCAATAATATGGCTTCAACCCAATTTAAATATTTTTTCAAACCTTAAACACGTTACGGTGTTTAAACAATTCAAAAAAACTGTTCGTTATGGCAGATTTAAAAGATTTCGCAGAAAAGTTAGTTAATCTAACAGTAAAAGAAGTAAGTGATTTAGCTACTATCCTTAAGGATGACTATGGTATCGAACCTGCAGCAGCAGCTGTAGCGATGGCAGCTCCTGGTGGAGGAGGTGGAGGTGAAGCAGCAGCTGAAAAGACAGAATTTGACGTAGTGTTAAACTCTGCTGGTGCCGCTAAACTAAAAGTAGTAAAAGAAGTTAAAGGTATCATGGGCGTAGGTCTGAAAGAAGCTAAGGAGCTTGTGGATGGCGCACCTGGTGTACTAAAAGCTGGTGCAACTAAAGAAGAAGCTGAGAGCATCAAAGCTGCTCTTGAAGCTGTTGGTGCTGAGGTAGAATTGAAGTAATTCTTTCTTTTGGGAATTTAATTATCCCAATAGAAGTTATTATTCTTCAATAACCTTAAGGCAACCAATGATCAACATTGCACAAACTTATTTACCGTATTACAGTGGGATAACTCAGTTATCCAAACGAAACTAGACGCAAGGAGGCTTAGACAGTAGTATTCTACTGGCTAGGCCTATTGCCGTCTTTATAAGTTCGCAGCAAACTGCTACATATTATTTATCAGCTTACATAAGTGAACGAACTATGGTTTTCTTTTTTTATTAAAAATGAATACCGACTCAAATTTTGGCATTTAAACGTACCAGTAAGATCGGAAATTTTTTCCTCAATTGCTGGAAATAAAAAACAATTCTCTATGGCGTCAAACGGCACTCCACAGCGAGTAAACTTCGGAAAGATTAAACTGGCCTCCCAGTATCCCGATCTGCTCGAAATTCAACTGAAATCATTCGTTGAATTTTTTCAGCTCGAAACCACTCCCGAAAACAGGATGGCAGAAGGTCTATACCGAGTATTCCAGGAAAATTTCCCCATCACCGATGCGAGAAATATTTTCGTACTTGAATTCTTAGATTATTTTGTAGATCCTCCACGTTACAGCATCGAAGAATGTATGCACCGTGGATTGACTTACAGTGTTCCACTGAAAGCAAAACTAAGATTGTCTTGTAACGACGAAGAACACGTCGATTTCCAAACAATCGTACAAGATGTATTCCTTGGGAATATTCCTTACATGACTCCTAAAGGTACCTTCGTGATTAACGGTGGAGAAAGACTGATCGTCTCTCAACTACACCGTTCTCCCGGCGTATTCTTTGGTCAGAGCTTCCACCCGAATGGAACAAAAATCTATTCTGCTAGAGTTATTCCTTTTAAAGGAGCTTGGATGGAATTTGCAACGGATATCAACACGGTTATGTATGCGTACATTGATCGTAAGAAAAAATTCCCTGTTACTACTTTATTACGTGCAATTGGATTCGATTCTGATAAATCTATCCTTGATCTTTTCGGTTTGGCTGAAGAAATTAAAACAGATAAAAAAGCACTTAAAAAAGCAATCGGTCGTAAACTAGCGGCTCGTGTCTTGAAAAAATGGAATGAGGATTTCGTGGATGAGGATACTGGTGAAGTAGTAACCATCGAACGTAACGAAATCATCTTAGAAAGAGATGTAGTATTAGATGAAGAAAACGTAGAACTGATTCTGGAGGCAGAGACTGAAACCATCATTCTACAAAAAGAAGATATCGAAGAAGATTACTCGATCATCTACAATACTTTACAAAAAGATCCTTCCAGTTCAGAAATGGAAGCGGTTCAATATATCTATCGTCAACTACGTGGAACTGATCCACCAGATGAAGAAACGGCTCGTGGTATCATTGATAAGTTATTCTTCTCTGACAAACGATATAATCTTGGTGAAGTTGGTCGATATAAAATCAACCGTAAACTAAAGCAAGATATTTCTCGCGAAACTTTGGTATTAACGAAAGAAGATATTATCGAAATCGTTACGTATCTCGTTCGCTTGATGAATCAAAAAGCTGAGATTGATGATATTGATCACTTAAGTAATCGTCGAGTACGTACCGTAGGGGAGCAGTTATACGCTCAGTTTGGAGTAGGTCTGGCGAGAATGGCACGTACGATCCGTGAGCGAATGAATGTTCGTGACAATGAAGTATTTACGCCGATTGATTTGATTAATGCAAGAACACTTTCTTCTGTAATTAACTCTTTCTTCGGAACGAGTCAATTATCTCAATATTTAGATCAAACAAATCCTTTATCAGAAATTACGCACAAACGTCGTATTTCTGCACTTGGGCCTGGTGGTCTATCGAGAGAGCGTGCCGGTTTTGAGGTACGGGATGTACACTATTCTCACTATGGTCGACTTTGTACCATTGAGACACCAGAGGGACCGAATATTGGTCTGATCTCTACTTTATGTGTACACGCCAAGGTAAACAAAATGGGATTCTTGGAAACACCATACCGTCAAGTTAAAAACGGGAAGGTCGTTACTAAAGGAGATGCTATTTACTTATCTGCTGAAGGAGAAGATTTTAAAAAGATTGCACAAGCAAACTCTGCTATCGACGAAAAAGGAGCGTTCCTAACAGATCGTATCAAATGTCGGGAGCATGGTGACTTCCCGGTTTTACCACCGGAAGATATTGAATACATGGATGTAGCACCAAACCAAATTGTAGGGGTTTCTGCTTCCATGATTCCTTTCCTTGAGAATGATGATGCCAACCGTGCCTTGATGGGATCTAACATGCAGCGTCAGGCGGTTCCTTTGATTAAGCCATCGTCTCCAATCGTGGGAACTGGACTAGAAGGAAAAGTAGCCGTGGATTCTCGGATGTTGATCAACGCAGAAGGTAATGGAGTAGTGGAGTATGTAGATGCAAATGAAATTATTATTCGTTACGATCGTACAGAAGAAGATCAATTGGTATCTTTCGAAGATAGCAGAAAATCTTATAAACTTACAAAGTTCCGTCGAACCAACCAAGGTACTTGTATTAATCTAAAACCGATTGTTAAGAAAGGTTTACGGGTTAAAAAAGGAAGTATCCTTTGTGATGGTTACGCTACTGAATTAGGTGAGTTAGCATTAGGTCAAAACCTGAAAGTGGCATTTATGCCTTGGAAGGGTTATAACTTTGAGGATGCAATTGTACTTTCAGAAAGAGTAGTAAGAGAAGATATTTTTACTTCTCTACACATCGAGCACTTTGAATTAGATGTTCGAGATACGAAGCTAGGAGAAGAAGAATTAACCAATGATATTCCTAACGTTAGTGAAGAAGCAACGAAGGATTTGGATGAAAACGGAATTATTCGAGTAGGTGCTTGGATCAGTGAAGGAGACATTCTGATTGGTAAGATTACGCCGAAAGGGGAATCAGATCCTACACCGGAAGAAAAACTACTTCGAGCGATCTTTGGTGACAAGGCCGGTGATGTAAAAGATGCATCTTTAAAAGCGCCACCGTCAACTAAAGGTATCATTATTAACAAGCAACTTTTTGCTCGTGCTAAGAAGGACAAAGTTCAAAAGGCACAGGAAAAAGATTTGTTAGAGAATCTTGATGAGCAGCATGCAATTGCGCTGAATGAGATGAAGACCATTCTAGTGGATAAATTATTATCCTTAGTAAAAGGTAAAATCTCTCAAGGTGTAAGAAGTATCTATAACGAAGAGATGGTTCCTAAAGGAACCAAATTCTCAAGTACCGTAATGAAGAAAGTTGATTACAGTGCCGTAGATTATTCTGGATGGACCGATGATGAACATATCAATAGTTTGATTGCTCGACTGTTACATAACTACAGTATTAAAGTAAACGAAGAGGTAGGTAAATACAAGCGTCAGAAGTTTAACATTAGTATTGGAGATGAACTTCCAGCAGGTGTATTAAAATTAGCGAAAGTTTATCTAGCTAAGAAACGTAAACTGAAAGTAGGTGATAAGCTTGCAGGACGTCACGGTAATAAGGGGATTGTATCTAGAATCGTTCGACAGGAAGATATGCCTTTCTTAGATGATGGAACACCTGTTGATATCGTACTGAATCCGTTGGGTGTACCTTCTCGTATGAACTTGGGTCAGATTTTCGAAACTGTTCTTGGTTGGGCAGGTGAAAAGATGGGACTTAAGTTTTCTACGCCAATTTTTGATGGAGCGAAGGCGAGTGAAATCGAAGCTTATGTTGATGAAGCTGAGTTACCTCGATTAGGACAGACGTTCCTATATGATGGTGAAACGGGAGATCGTTTCCACCAGCAGGCAACAGTAGGTGTTATCTATATGCTGAAATTATCGCACATGGTCGATGACAAGATGCACGCACGTTCTATTGGACCTTACTCGTTGATTACACAACAACCATTGGGTGGTAAAGCTCAGTTTGGTGGTCAGCGTTTTGGGGAGATGGAAGTATGGGCACTAGAGGCATTCGGTGCAGCTAATATTCTACAAGAATTACTGACCATCAAGTCGGATGATATTCAAGGTAGAGCAAAAGCTTACGAAGCAATCGTTAAGGGAGACAATCTTCCTGAACCAAATATTCCAGAGTCTTTCAATGTATTGATTCACGAATTACGTGGTTTAGCCCTTGACGTGAAATTTGATTAATAATAACAACCATAACGAAGCTATAAAATCTCCTACTACTTTAAAGGAGATTTTATAGCCTCATTAAATACTATAATCATATGTATAAAAAGAATCCAAAGCAAAAAAAAGGATTTGATAGTATCATGATCAGCCTATCATCTCCGGATGATATTCTGGACCGTTCGTTTGGTGAAGTTCTAAAACCAGAAACGATCAATTACCGTTCTTATAAGCCAGAACGTGATGGTCTTTTTTGTGAAAGAATTTTCGGGCCAGTAAAAGATTATGAGTGTTATTGTGGTAAGTACAAACGTATCCGATACAAAGGAATCGTCTGTGACCGTTGTGGAGTAGAAGTAACAGAGAAGAAAGTACGACGGGAGAGAATGGGACACATCAAGTTGGTGGTACCTGTTGTCCATATTTGGTTTTTTAAATCATTACCTAATAAAATTGGTTACTTACTGGGACTTTCTTCCAAAAAATTAGAAAGCATTATTTACTACGAACGTTACGTAGTAATCCAACCTGGTATCAAGGAAGCAGATGCGATCAATAAGATGGATCTGATGACGGAGGAAGAGTATCTAGAAATCCTAGAAACTTTGCCACCAGATAACCAATTGTTAGAGGACGAAGATCCAAACAAATTTATCGCTAAAATGGGAGCCGATGCGGTTCGTGAATTATTGATGAGACTAGATCTTATTGGTTTATCTTACGAATTACGTCACCAAGCTGCTAATGAAACTTCTCAGCAACGTAAGTCAGAAGCATTAAAGCGTCTACGAGTTGTAGAAGCGTTCCGTGATGGACAAAAGGTCATTGAAAATCGACCAGAATGGGCAATCATTCAATATCTACCAGTAGTTCCACCAGAACTACGACCATTGGTACCATTGGATGGTGGACGTTTTGCGAGTTCAGATTTGAATGATCTTTACCGTAGAGTAATTATCCGTAATAACCGTCTAAAACGATTATTAGAAATCAAAGCACCAGAAGTAATCCTTCGTAATGAGAAGCGAATGCTACAGGAAGCTGTTGATTCATTATTTGATAATAGTAGAAAATCTAACGCAGTAAAAGCGGAAGGTGGACGTGCGCTAAAATCTTTGAGTGATATTCTGAAAGGTAAGCAAGGACGTTTCCGTCAAAACTTACTCGGTAAGCGTGTGGATTATTCAGGTCGTTCTGTAATTGTAGTAGGACCTAAATTAAAACTACACGAATGTGGTATTCCTAAGAATATGGCTGCCGAATTATTCAAGCCTTTCGTGATCCGTAAATTGATCGAACGAGGGATTGTAAAAACGGTAAAGTCTGCTAAGAAATTAGTGGATCGTAAAGATTCAGTGATCTGGGAAATCTTGGAAAACATTCTAAAAGGTCACCCAGTAATGCTTAACCGAGCACCAACGCTTCACCGTCTTTCAATTCAAGCTTTCCAGCCTACATTGATTGAAGGAAAAGCCATCCAGTTACACCCATTAGTTTGTGGTGCCTTTAACGCGGATTTTGATGGTGATCAAATGGCGGTACACGTACCGTTAAGTCATGCAGCTATTTTGGAAGCACAAGTTTTAATGCTTGCTTCTCACAATATGTTGAATCCACAAGATGGTTCTCCGATTACCCTACCTTCACAGGATATGGTATTGGGTCTATATTATTTGACTAAAGAAAGAACCGATAGCAAAGAGTCACCTGTTCGTGGTGAAGGAATGAAATTCTATAGCACGGAAGAGGTACTGATTGCGCATAACGAAGGAACCATTGATCTGCATGCTAAAATTGAAGCAAAGGTTAAGTTCGAAAACGAAGATGGAACCTTTGGTTTAAAGCGTACAGAAACAACAGTTGGACGAGTTATTTTTAACCAAGCAACACCGGAAAAAGTACCGTTTATTAATCAATTATTGACCAAGAAAAATCTACGTAAGGTAATCATGGACATCATTGAAAGAACGGATTTTCCAACAACGGCTAGCTTCTTGGATGCCATTAAGGAAATGGGTTTCTACTGGTCTTTCAAAGGAGGTCTATCTTTCAACTTAGGAGATTTAATTACCCCTACTCAAAAAGCGGATACGCTAGTTACTGCTCAGAAAGAAGTAGATGAAGTATGGGATAATTATAACATGGGATTGATTACCAATAACGAACGTTACAATCAGATTATTGATAAATGGACGTTTGCGGATAATAAGATTACCGAAAATCTAATGGAAGAATTGGCAGAACATAAGCAGGGATTCAACTCTGTATATATGATGCTTGATTCTGGAGCACGTGGATCTAAACAACAAATTAAGCAGTTGTGTGGATTACGGGGACTGATGGCCAAGCCGCGAAAATCTGGTGATACAGGTGGAGCGATTATTGAAAATCCGATCCTTTCTAACTTCTTGGATGGTCTATCGGTACTTGAATACTTTATCTCTACGCACGGTGCTCGTAAAGGTCTGGCCGATACGGCATTGAAGACGGCAGATGCAGGATACTTGACACGTCGTTTGGTGGATGTATCTCAAGATGTGGTAATCATGGAAGAAGATTGTGATACTTTAAGAGGTATCGAAACTACGGCTTTGAAAGACAACGAAAAAGTGATTCAAAATTTATCAGATCGAATCATTGGACGTTATACACTGCATGATATTGTTCACCCAGTAACGGATGAATTATTATTAGCAGCGGGTGAATATATTACCCCACAGATTGGACGACACATTGAATCAGAAGGAATTGAAATGGTAACTATCCGTTCCGTACTGACTTGTGAAACCAAGCGTGGAGTTTGTAATAAATGTTATGGTAAAAACTTAGCAACAGGTAGAATTGCTGAACGAGGAGATGCGGTAGGAATTATCGCTGCTCAGTCGATTGGTGAGCCTGGAACACAGTTGACGTTACGTACGTTCCACGTAGGTGGTATTGCCAACGTATCTAAACAAGAATCTACTTTGTCTAGTAAGTTTCAAGGAGTCCTCGAATTTGATGGTATCCGAACAACTGAATCAACAGATGATAAAGGTAAGAAAATAGATATCGTTTTATCTCGAGCTGGTGAAATCCGTGTGCTGGAAAAAGGAGGAACTAAAATTTATACGACCCTTCATATTCCTTATGGTGCGACCCTATTTGTCGAAGATGGCAAAGAAGTAGATAAAGGAGATCTTATTTGTGAGTGGGATCCGTTTAACGCAGTTATTGTTTCTGAACATAGTGGTATCGCACAGTTTGATGATATCGTAGAAGGACAGACCTTCCGTATTGAAAGAGATGATCAGACTGGATACGCAGAAAAGGTAATCGTTGAAAGTAAGACAAAGAAGAATATCCCTACAATTAACATCGTGGATAAGCAAGGAAATCAACTTAAATCTTATAACCTTCCGGTAGGATCTTATATTTCTATCGAAGATGGTCAGACGATTAAGGGGGGAGAAAAGATTGCTAAGATTCCACGTAAGCTAGGTAAGATTGCGGATATTACGGGTGGTCTTCCACGGGTAACAGAGCTTTTCGAAGCACGTAATCCTTCTAACCCTGCTGTTACAGCGGATATTGATGGTGTTGTTTCTTTCGGAAAAATCAAGCGTGGTAAGCGGGAGGTTTTTGTAGAAGATGAAAAGACGAAACAGCGTCACAAATACCTAATCGGTTTATCTAAGCACATCCTAGTACAGGAAGGTGACTTCGTAAGAGCAGGTATGAACCTATCTGATGGAGCGGTGGCACCAAGAGATATTCTAGATATTTCTGGACCATTTGCAGTACAGTCTTACTTAGTGAATGGCGTACAAGAAGTTTACCGTTCGCAGGGTATCACCATTAACGATAAGCATATCGAAGTAATCGTGCGTCAGATGATGCGTCGAGTACAGATCGAGGATGCAGGTGATACGACTTTCCTTGAAGGAGAAGCAGTTGAGAAGTACGATTTCTTAGCACAGAACGATTGGATTTTTGATAAGAAATTTATTACAGATCCAGTAGATTCTGAGAAGTTGAAGCCAGGACAATTGGTGACTTTACGTCAATTGCGAGAAGAAAATTCTGCACTGAAACGTAGTGATAAGAAACCTGTTCAGTTCCGTGATGCGGTACCAGCAACTTCTCGTCCATTGCTACAGGGTATTACGAAATCTTCTCTTGGAACCCATAGCTGGATTTCTGCAGCATCGTTCCAGGAAACAACAAAGGTCTTGAGTCAAGCAGCAATTTCTGCGAAGCGAGATGATCTAGAAGGATTGAAAGAAAACGTGATTGTTGGTAAGCTAATTCCTGCGGGAACTGGACTACGAATTTTTGATCGTTTATACGTTACTAGTAAAGAAGCACACGATGCTGCTCAGGCACGTCGAGATGAGATTGAAGAAATGGAAGAGATGGAAGGAGCGGAGTAGGGTAAAGAGGCTTTTGGCCATTGGCATTTAGCTTTCTTCGACCACGTGTGTTGAAAAATATAAAAAAGGTTCGCTTTTAATTAAGCGGGCCTTTTTTGGTTTTGGGAAACGTTTATTGGTGTTATTGAGTTTGAACCAATCTTTCTTAATGGTAAATTTTAAAAAGATTGAAGATTATAACCAGCCATTTTTGCTAAAAAAACACAAATTTGGCTGGTTATAGATTTTTATAGTCAGCCAAATTTGGAAAAAAAGTGTGAATTTGGCTGGTTATAGAATATAAGAACTATGAAATTAATTGGAAGAACGGAAGAAAAGAAAACTTTTGAGCATTGTTTGAATAGTTCAGAATCCAAG